>CAZIVK010000146.1:0-4753 GCA_964542515.1 uncultured Oscillospiraceae bacterium
ATAGAACTATTTTATTTTTCCTCTTAGGGTATTCAAATTGCCCCTTGAGCCGAGAATGCTGGAGAAGCCCCATAACGCAGAGGAAGCCTGCAATACAAAGGATTTTGCATACCCTTACGGGGCAAATCCCTTGTATTGCAGGCTTCCCTGATACGAATAATAAAAGAATTGACCGAGGCATCGTATTAATGCCTCGGTCAATTCTTGGTGGAGGCGGCGGGAGTTGAACCCGCGTCCGAAAATACGTCCCCGTGACTTTCTCCGGGTGCATCCGGTGATTTAAATTTCCTTATCCAAGCGCCCACCGACAGGCTCAAGGATTTGGTAGCTTCATAATTCATGGCCGCATTCAAAGCTTTATGCGGGCACGTTCACCACTAAGTCACGCCCAATCCCGGATCGTGGTCCCTCCGGGGAGGACGGCCGCCTTAATTAGGCAGCGTAAGCTAGTTCGTTATTGTTACTTAATTTATAAGTGTGCCCTTTTAACGTGGATGACGCCACGACCCGCTTATCACGTATCAGCATCCCCGTCGAAACCGGAACGCCCCCGATAGGCTAGCTTACTTTGCTATTGTGACCGGATCAGGATATTCTATACCAAAGGTATCAACGGTTGCGGTTGCAATACGTTGTTCGGTCTGAGGTTTGTCATTTGCGTCGGTTTTTGTGGAAACTATTGCATCTACCACGTCCATGCCTTCAATAACTTTACCAAATGCGGCATAGTCTGAATCCAGGTGAGGGGAGTATTCAACCATGATGAAGAACTGGCTTCCTGCGGAGTCAGGCATCATACTGCGGGCCATTGAAAGGACACCGCGCTCATGGGCAAGATCATTTTGGGGGAAGCTGTTGTTGGCGAATTCGCCTTTTATGGAGTAACCGGGGCCTCCCATGCCTGTACCTGTTGGGTCTCCACCTTGGATCATAAAGCTTGGAATAACACGGTGGAAGATAATGCCATCATAGTAGCCATCCTCTACGAGGGAGATGAAGTTGTTGACTGTGTTGGGTGCTTTGTCAGGGTAGAGTTCAGCTACAATTACGCCGCCGTCCTCCATGGTGATTGTTACTTTTGGGTTGCTCATTTCTGTTTCCTCCTCATTGATTGGATCTTTGGTTAGGGCGGTGCTTTCACCGACTATGATTTTTGTGGGTCCATCGGCTCCTCCGATGATACCGATTGGCTTATTCTGGCAGCCGCTAATGATTAATGCAAGCAGGGCAGCCAGCGCTATAAATACAATTGATTTCTTCATAGAATATTCCTTTGCTTACCTGTTATTGTCTTTAAGTGCACGGTCCATTTCACGGTCTGCGTCACGGCCTTTGGAGGCCTCCCGTTTGTCATGCAGCTTTTTTCCTTTTGCAAGGGCTATTTCAACCTTTACAAGGGGTCCTTTGAGGTAGACGTTGATGGGGATTAGGGCGTAGCCCTGAACTTGAACTGCGTTGTGCAACTTAATTATTTCCCTTTTATGCATGAGGAGTTTACGTGCACGCAGCGGGTCCCTGTTAAATATGTTACCCTTTTCATAGGGGCTGATGTGCATACCCCTAACAAATATTTCACCGTCTTTAAATACGCAGTATGAGTCTACAAGGTTCATGGTGCCCTGCCTTGCAGATTTAACTTCTGTACCGGAGAGTGCGATTCCGGCTTCAAAGCGTTCTTCAATGTAATAGTCGTGGAATGCTTTTCTGTTGGATGCAAGGTTTCTGTTTTGTGGTCCGGCCATGTCGACCCTCCTTTGGTGTACGTTTTATCCTAACCCAGAGAACGGTTTGTGTCAAGTAATTTATTTAACTATGCCCCTAATTGTGTTGACGTAACCTTTGCTAGAGACTGCTAGGGAGTAGTTGATTACTATGACATCGTCTATATTGTGTTCCTTGATAAATGCGGCTACGTCCAGGTCCGGTTTGTCCTCTCCGGAGTACTTGCGGGGATCCACGGCAAAGACTTCTTCATAGTGGTTTACAAGGTAGGGGACAAATGCGTTTCCATAGGACTCCTTAATAACCAAAACTTTCTTGTTATTGTCTACATCGGTCTTGACGTGCATTAGGGGTGTATCACCGGTGCTGAATGCGAGGTATTTGTTGGCTTGCGTTACTTTACCGGATACAACGTAGCCCTGGTACCTGGTGGACACGTCCATTGTGCCGTCCGTGTAAATATATGTGTTGAAGTCCCTGATAGGGCGGTAGTAGTGCACGGTGTCAGGATTATCTTTTAGTACTATTGATTGAGGGTAGCTTGATGTAAAGGTGAAGAGACTTCCAACGAACCCATCAATGGAGCCCTGTTCAAATTCATCCAGTGAGAGGGGGGTGATGTCCAACTGCTTGCAAAATGCTACGTAAGCGTAATAGCTGCCTAGCTGTGTCCAGTGGTGGTCGGTGCGGAAGTATATATATTCGTCAGTGTGTTTTCTGAGTTCAGAATAGGCGTCTATTTTGACGACATCATCGTTCAACTGCGAGTAAGCTGATTCTATAAGCTTCTTTTGAGATGCTTGACCTGTATGGTACCCTACGGGTGAGTAAAATTCTCCGCTGGTAGGTGAGATGAGAGAAATAATACGGCTGTCTGGTAAAAGCTCCTGAAGGCGGTTTACAAGTCCGGCATAGTCTGTGATGACGGGTGCGTTGGCGTAAACAATCTCCATTCCTCTGTCACCTACAATAAGGATGCTTCCTGAGCTTAGGTCCACTTCATCAGGGGTTTCTATTTCAGGTAGCGGTTCAGGTGTAGGGGTTGGTTCGGGGGTAGCATCCGTTGCAGGGCTTGTTGAGGGTGTGGGCGATGAAGCAGGAGTTGGTGTTGCGCTTGGTGTAGGGGTGGGGACAGTTTCTCCGCCTTCACCTATGTCGTCCTCCTTTGGAATGATGAGTACAGGGTTGTCATCTGAGGACTTTGGTGTGAAGTAGTAAATGCGGTTGAGCTCTGTGTTACCTGTCATAAGTGTCTCACGGAAGGGGAAGGTGTCAGAGAAGTATTCCTCAAACTTTGTGGGAAACTCTCCGCTGAAGAAGGAGCTCAAGGTAAAATCTGGCATGGTCTTTAGTGTGCGCTTTTCACTTTCTGAGATGGTCTTGTCCTCATCAAAAACGGATAGGGCACCTAGAGCGGTGATTGGAATCAAAAAAAGTAGGATTATTAGAGTGTGTCTAAATTTCATTAATAAATTACCTCCGGGTTTATTAGAAACGGAAATATATGAATGGGTTGTGAGTGGTACCTATAAGCGATATAGTGCACAACGCGAGCATAACTGTGTTAAAAACAATAATAGACGATGTGGAGAATACTGCTGGAATCCCATTGGAATCGCGGAGTTTAAGGATGCGGTTACCGATAACCTTGAGAAGTGGTGTTGAGCCAATGGCCGCCATTATAAGGAGGGGGATGTTATTAGTCAGAAGGAGGCGGGACTCTGTGTTAATAAGGAGGTTGCCGTTTGCGCCAAAGAGTCCGCGGAAGAAGGTGAAGCCTTCAGACAGGTCTGTGAAGTAGAAAAGAACCCAGCCAAACAGTACAAGTACGAACGTCCATAGTATAGAGATGAGACGGGGGAGACGGGCGAGGAAGTTTTTGAGAACATACTTTTCTATAAGTAGGAGGACAAAAAAGTAGAGTCCCCAAAGGACAAAGTTCCAGCTGGCTCCGTGCCAGAGACCTGTAAGTCCCCATACAATGAGCATGTTGCGGACCTGAAGTCTGCGGTTACCACCTAGCGGTATGTAGACGTAGTCCCTGAAGAAGCTGCTGAGGGATATGTGCCATCTCCTCCAGAAGTCTGTAATTGAGGATGCTATATAAGGATAGTTAAAGTTTTCTGAGTACTTAAAGCCAAACATGTGGCCAAGCCCGATGGCCATGTCTGAGTAGCCGGAGAAGTCAAAATAGATGTGGAAGGCGTAAAGTATAATGCCGATCCACGATTGGGTGACAGTGAGTGCCGACAGGCCTGTCCCATTAGCAAATAGACCTGTTACAACAGCACTTGCATAGTTTGCAATTAAAACCTTTTTACCTAGGCCAACCAGAAACCTTGTTATGCCATATGTAAAGTTTTTTAAAGTTGTAGTTCTGTTAGTAAGTTGAGTTTCAATTTCCGAATAGCGGAGGATGGGTCCTGCTATGAGCTGGGGGAAGAGGGAAACAAAGAGGAGAAAGTCCGGAAAAGACTTTTGAACTTTTACCTCTCCTTTATATACATCAATAGAGTATGACATTGTTTGGAATGTGTAGAAGGAGATGCCTATGGGAAGCGTCAGTCCTGTGAGGGGCAAAGAGAGACCCGAAACCGCATTTACTGTTTCAATAAAAAAGTTGGCGTACTTAAAGCTGGCAAGCAGTGCAAGGTTTATGACTATAGATGCTATGAATGATGCTTTAGCCTGCCACTGTCCGCGGTACTTGCCAATTATACGTCCGTTGGTGTAGTCAACAGTTGCACTTATAATAATGAGGATGACCCAGAAAGGTTCACCCCAAGCATAGAAGAGTATTGACATTATAGTGAGGATGGTGTTGCGGTAACGTAAACCGGGGAGCAAATAATATAGGATCAAGCAAACGGGCAAAAAGATGTAGAGAAACAGTAAACTTGAGAATACCATGAGGGCCTCCTAGAAAAAATATACATTGACAATACATTATAACAGAGTTAGTATATGGCTTCAAGCTATGTGGTTAAAAAAAATACAAAAAAAATGAAATTTTTCCTGTCAAGCGTTTTTG
>CAZIVK010000147.1:0-4726 GCA_964542515.1 uncultured Oscillospiraceae bacterium
AAACTCCTTGTAAAGAGCGAAAAAAGCAACTTTTTAAGAGGTTTTGTCGAACTACAAAAATAATTTATTACATTATTCAAAGAAACTGAAGGGAGATTGTATCTTGCCTGTTAGAGAGATATCAACCGCAGAAATTGCCAATGCAATTGAGAAGCTGGTGACAAAAGCAAACTGGGTTCTACCTGATGATGTGCTGGATATAATAAACAGTGCAGTACAAAGCGAGGACCATCCAATAGGTAAAAGCATACTCAAGAGCCTTACAGAAAATGCTGAACTTGCATGTGCTGAGTCGCTACCTATCTGCCAGGATACAGGAATGGCCCTTGTGTTTTGTGAAGTAGGGCAGGATGTCCATATTGTTGGGGGCTTGTTTGAGGACGCCGTCAATGAGGGAGTCCGGCGTGGCTATGTGGATGGAGCTATGCGTCTTTCCGTTGTCTCAGACCCTTTGCTACGGACTAACACGGGAACAAACACGCCTGCCGTACTCTATACCAGGATTGTAAGTGGTAGTAATATAAATATCACTGTGTGCCCAAAAGGATTTGGAAGTGAAAACATGGGAGCGGTGAAGATGTTTAACCCCACTGCAGATCAAAGTGACATTGAGCAGTTTGTTATTGATACTGTTGTTTCCGCAGGCTCTAATCCATGCCCTCCTGTTATTGTTGGAGTTGGACTTGGCGGGACCATGGACAGTGCAGCTGTAGCAGCCAAAAGGGTTTTGTTGGCTCCACTAACTGAGGTTAACAGTAGTTCTCTATACTCCGAAATGGAAAGAAACATACTTAATGCAATAAACAACTCTAATGTGGGTCCTATGGGTCTTGGCGGAAGGACAACTGCGTTGGCAGTACGAATAGCGCCAATGTCCACTCATATTGCAGGACTACCATGTGTAGTTAATATAAGTTGCCACGCATTGAGGCACGCAGAAGTGACTTTGTAAGTTTAAACAATTGGTGAACAAGTTGTAAAGATATTTCGGATTTGTGGACAGGTAAATAAAAACGTGGTAATATTGTAATAGCATATAGCGTATTGAAAGGAACCTTTTTATGAATTTAAAAAACAAAAACACGTTTATATATTTTGGAGTAGTTATAGCAATCGTGCTTATTTTAAACTTACTTGTTGTTCCAATGATAAACAAATTGGCCGTAGAGGAAATCCCCTACTCCAGCTTTTTGGACTTGCTTGAAGAGGGAAAGGTGGGGGCCGCTGAAATCTATGCTGATGAGATCATAGTTCAGACAAAACCTGATGAAGAGGGCAAGACAAAAATTTACTCCATAGCATATATGAAGGACAATGTACTTGCGGACAAGCTCTATGAAAAGGATGTTGAGTTTACCCCCATTATTGAGGAACCCTCTATTATCAGCGTTATAGCCGGTTGGGTGGTTCCCCTGGCAATAATGGCTTTTGCATGGATCTTTATTATGCGTATAATGTCCAAGAATATGGGTGGTGGTGGTAGCGGAAGCGCCATGTCCTTTGGAAAGAATACCGCAAAAATATATGCAGATAAGAAGACCGGTAAAACTTTTGCTGATGTTGCAGGCCAGGATGAGGCCAAGGAGAGCTTACAGGAGCTTGTGGACTTTCTCAAGAACCCCGGTAAATACACGCATATTGGCGCTAAACTCCCCAAAGGTGCTCTTTTAGTGGGACCTCCCGGAACCGGTAAGACCCTTCTGGCTAAAGCTGTTGCAGGGGAAGCTGGAGTACCATTTTTCTCAATATCTGGTTCCGACTTTGTTGAGATGTTTGTTGGTGTCGGTGCCGCCAGAGTGAGAGATCTCTTTAAACAGGCCCTGGAGAAAGCACCCTGTATTGTTTTTATAGATGAAATTGACACAATCGGTAAAAGTCGTAACTCAGGCCAGTACGGTGGTAATGATGAGCGCGAGCAGACTTTAAACCAACTGCTCTCTGAAATGGATGGCTTTGACTCCTCTAAGGGAGTTATCATACTTGCAGCAACCAACCGCCCTGAGGTATTGGATCAAGCTCTGTTGCGTCCGGGCAGGTTTGACCGCAGGATTATTGTTGACCGCCCGGACCTCTCGGGACGCCATGAAATACTTAAGGTTCATGCCCGTGAAGTTAAGATGGGTGAGGATGTTGACCTCCTATCAATAGCAAAGGGGACGTCGGGACTGTCCGGTGCGGACCTCGCCAATATTATTAATGAGGCAGCTATAAACGCAGTGCGTGAAGGCAGGGGAGCTGTAATACAGTTTGACCTCGAATTTGC
Organism: uncultured Oscillospiraceae bacterium; assembly: GCA_964542515.1. Lineage (GTDB taxonomy): Bacteria > Bacillota > Clostridia > Oscillospirales > JAAYOS01 > CAZIVK01. The sequence goes on from CAZIVK010000147.1 coordinate 2,264, forward strand.
TATAGACCTCGTACTTGCAGGTGCTGAAAAGAAGAGTTCCGTACTGTCGGACAAGGAAAAACAGATAGTTGCATACCATGAAATTGGACACGCCCTTGTGTCGGTGAAAAACGGCAACCCACAACCTGTTCAGAAAATTACAATTGTACCGCGTACCATGGGAGCCCTTGGCTTTACCATGCAGTCACCTCAGGAGGACCGTTATCTTCTGCTAAAGGGTGAGGCGTTGGATCAGATTCGAGTACTCCTTGGAGGGCGTTCAGCCGAAGAAATAAAGTTTGGAGAGGTATCCTCAGGTGCCTCAAATGACATAGAGAAGGCTACAAAGCTTGCTCGGGACATGGTAAGTAGATATGGTATGAGCGACCACTTTGATATGATGGGCCTTACTACAGCCACAAGCCCCTACTTGGGTGATAACACAGCCATGCAGTGTTCTCAGGAGACAGCAGCTAAAGTGGACGCTGAAGTCCTTTCAATCATTAAAGAGTGCCATGAACAAGCTCGTGAAATGTTACGTGACAACTCACGCCTTTTGGACTTGCTGGCAAATGCACTGCTTGACAAGGAGACAATGTCCGGTGAGGAGTTTGATCTCATAGTTGCGGACTTTGAGCGCTCAAAGCATGAACTCCCCCCAGCCGGTATATAAGAGCTTATACAAAACAGTGCAGCCCCGCAAAGTGTTGACACTTTGCGGGGCTACAATAAATTTTAAATTAATTAAATAGTTTCAATTAGTCCGTAACCGCCGTCATTTCTGCGGTAAACGACTGCAAAGCTTTCATTGTTTGTGAGGTCCCTAAAGAGGAAGAACTCATGACCGAGCATATTCATTTGGAGAATTGCTTCATCCGGGCTTATGGGCTTTACTGCAAACCTCTTGGTGCGTATGATGTCATACTTCTCTTCCGGAAGAGCAAAGAGGTCAACGTCCGGCGTTTCAACAAGGTCATCCATGTCAGAGTTGACACTTGCCACGTCACGTTCAAATGCACCTGTGCGTAACCTTTTTTCAAGGCGCGTCTTGTTTTTGTGGATTTGACGGACCAGGGCATCAATGGATGCGTCAATAGAAGCGTAGAAATCTTGGGTCATTTGCCGGGAGCGGAAATACATTGAACCGTGCTGAATGGTAATTTCTACGGTGTCACGTCCACGCTCTGTGGAGAATGAGACATATGCTTCCGAGTCCTTCTTGAAATAGCGCTCTAGTTTGCCGATTTTCTTCATAGCGTACTGCTTGAGATCATCCGAAACGTTTGCTCTTTTAGTAGTGAATGTGAATTTCATAGTGACCTCCATTTCCTCCGCGCAGGAGGGTGTGTTGCGCGGCTGCCGCTTTTACGGCCAGCGGCAAAGCCATTTTGAATTCCTAGTGGGTTTCCTGTCTTTATTATAGCATAGTCGTCTGTGAAAAACCAGTTAATAATCTTAAGTAGAAATGTTAACAACCGTCCTAAAGTATGATAAAATACAGATATATATGAGAAATTTAGAGGAGGATTAGATATGACTGAGTTTGTTTTGGAATATGACAATGTAGAATATCCGGGGTACAGTGTGAAGCTAAAAGATGCCCGGGCTGTTGTAGTATTCATTCACGGAATAGGTGAACACTATGGAAAGTATGACAGGTTGGCTAAATATATGGCCTCTAGTGATATTTCCACCTATGGCATAGACCTTCCTGGACACGGTAAGTCATCCGGTATAAGGGGTCAAATTGGACCCCGTAAGTACCTACACCTAATTATAGATAAACTAGTAGAGGTCGTGCGTGCAGAAAACCCAGACATACCTCTACTCCTAATGGGGCACTCTATGGGTGGTAACATTGCGCTGTCGTACCGCCTTGACCGTCAGAATACGAAACTAACTGCATTTATAGTATCGTCCCCGTGGATTAAGCTTGTAAATAAGGATACACCATTCTATCGCGCTATAGCCAAAGTCGCATCACTTCTTATACCAAACTATGCCATGGACAACGGAATAAAGTCGGAGGACCTGTACACCCCATCGGACAAGGTATCCCCCCGTAATGAAAGGGATCCACTGATTCACAGTCTAATAACGCCTAGAACCGCTGCAGATTGCTTTGAATGGGGGAAACGTGTCATTGATGAAGCGGACGCTCCCCGCAGGCCTGTCTACCTAATGCATGGAAGTGGTGATAAGATTTGTAGCGTTGAAGGTAGCCGCATGTTTGCCAAAGGCTGTGGTTCTATGTGCACATACCGTGAGTGGGAAGGTATGCAACATGAACTGCACAACGAGGCCCGTTGGGGAGAAGTGGTGGATGAACTCATAGCATGGATAAAGAAAACAATTAAATAATCTGAAAATGACATTTAGCAAAGGAGAGCAAAAGGGAGCAAATCAAAGGATTAGTGAGGGGTCGGAGACGTAAATTAAAATTGTTTAAAAATACTGTTGACAACGTGGGCAAGGTGTGGTATA
>CAZIVK010000148.1:0-4725 GCA_964542515.1 uncultured Oscillospiraceae bacterium
TTTAATTATGGCTCTAGTTAGCATTATGGTACTTGCAGGTTGTGGCTTTAGTGCACCTGAAGAGAAGGACAACCCTGGCTTAGATGACGGTCAAATTAGTGTAGCGGTAGTATTTGGTCTAGGTGGCCTTGGGGACAAAGCGTTTAACGATAGCGCTTATGAAGGTATCAAAAGAGCAGAAGAGGAACTGGGTATTAACGTTCAGTATGTTGAACCTAAAGAGATTGCAGAATTTGAGGGTCATCATCGTGAATTTGCAAAGTCTGGTAATTTTGATTTAATTGTTGGCGTTGGTTTTGACCAAGCAGATTCAATCATGGCAGTAGTGGAAGAATTTACAGAGCAGAAGTTTGTCCTCCTGGATGGTGAACTGGATTCACCAAATGTTGCAAGTATATCCTTTAAAGATAACGAAAAGACCTATCTTGTCGGGACGATTGCAGGGCTTACCACAAAAGCAAATAAGATCGGCATTGTTGGCGGCATGGATATTCCACTCATAAATGCAATTATTGCAGGATACAAAGCGGGAGCCATGAGTGTCAACGAAAATGTTGAAGTTCTTGTAAAATATGTTGGTGCATGGAATGATTCAAACACTGGTAAAGAGCTCGCAATGTCTATGTACAATGAAGGCGCGGACATTGTTATGGGTGCAGCCGGCGGATCAGGTCTTGGCGTATTTGTTGCAGCAAAAGATACTGGAAACCTTGCAATTGGTGCAGACGTAAACCAGATACCAAACGACCCTTCCTGTATTTTCTTAAGTGCACTCCGCAACCTGGATGTCTGTATCTATAATGAGATTAAAGATGTCAAGGATGGAAATTTTACCCCAGGAATGAAGAAACTCGGACTGAAGGAAGATGCAGTGGACTATACCGTGGAAGGCGCACAGATTGTAACTTCAGAGGACATTCTGGCAAAGGCTGAAGAGGCACGTGCTGCGGTAATTGATGGCACTGTTACTCCTCCCACCGCATTGGAAGAGGTAGACACATTTATTGCAAATTTGAATAAATAGTTTGCAACTGAAAATGTTCAAGTAATTAAGAGGAAATCCGCTGCCATTCGACGGTGGATTTCCTTTGTAGATGGAGGTTCATTGGATTGGTTGGAAATCATTTGGAGATGAGCGGCATAACTAAGGTTTATGGATCGGTTATTGCTAATCATGATATAGACTTTGCTATACGCAGTGGTGAGATCCATTCTTTGCTTGGTGAAAACGGTGCTGGTAAAACTACTTTGATGAAGATTCTTTACGGTATGGTGAGACCGGACAGCGGAGAGATACATATTAAGGGTCAAAAAGTAGTCATCAGGAATCCTCAGGACGCAATCCGTAATGGGATCGGTATGGTTCACCAGCACTTTATGCTGTCTAATCCTATGACTGTTGCCGAGAATATAACGTTAGGTAGTGAACCCAAAAGGGGACTCTTTTTTGATAATGAAAGGGCAATCCGTGAAGTTGAAGAGCTTTCAGAAAAATATCATTTTAAGGTAGATCCCCGGGCAAAAGTTGGAGATCTATCTGTGGGCACAAAACAGCGCGTTGAGATCATGAAGGCACTCTATCGTAAGACTGATCTGATCATCCTGGATGAACCAACGGCTGTACTGACATCGAGCGAGGTGCAGGAACTTTTCAAGGTGCTGGGAGAGCTGCGTGATGACGGTAAGACCATTGTCATTATCACACATAAGCTCAAAGAGATTATGCAAATATCGGACCGTGTAACTATATTGCGTGGTGGTGAATACATCTGCACCAAAGACACCTGTGATACAAACCCTAACGAGCTTGCAGAGATGATGGTAGGGCGTAAGGTGGACCTTGCCGGTGAAAGGACTACAGGTGTATCTGAAAAGGCACCCGTGTTGTTGGAGCTCCGCAACGCAGTATACCGGGAACACAAGGTTGAACACCTCTCGGGATTAAACATAAAACTACACGCAGGAGAGATACTGGGTGTTTGTGGTGTTGAGGGCAATGGACAGACCCAGCTGATAGAAGCAGTTACAGGGATCCACCATTTGAGTGAAGGTGAGATGCTGGTAAAGGGAGAGCCGGTAACGCACCCAACACCACGTAAGATGCTTGAACTTGGGGTTGGCCACATTCCGGAAGACAGGGGCACGCGGGGGCTTGTAAAGGATTTATCTATCTGCGATAACATAATGATTGGTTACCAGAGATGTAAAGAGTACAGTAAAAAAGGCCTTCTGAATATGAAACACCGGAATGCACACGCCCGGGAAGTTGTAGAAGGGTACGCCATCAAAACGGGCTGTGTTGATAGTTTGATCTCCTCCCTATCCGGGGGCAACCAGCAAAAGGTTATTATTGGTAGAGTACTCTCCCAGAATCCTGATGTCATTGTTGCTGCACAACCTACCAGGGGTGTAGATATAGGGTCAATTGAATATATCCACAAAAAGTTACTTGAGATGAAAAAGGCAGGAAAGGCAATTTTGCTCATATCCGCTGAACTGGATGAAATACGAAAGTTGAGCGATAACATAGCGGTGTTATACGGCGGGAAGATTGTAGCGGAGGGTGACAAAGGGGACTTTGACGAGCAACAGCTTGGTCTCCTTATGACCGGCTTCCAGGGAAGGGCGACATCATGAAAAAAGCAGGAAAACAGATCATTTACCCCTTACTCTCGTTGCTACTGGTATTCTTGGTAAGTGGAGTTATATTGCTAGCTTCGGGCTATTCTCCTCTTTCCGCTTATGGAGCAATGTTTAGGGGTGCTTTTGGTGACATTGGCAAGATTGCAGACACACTTGGCACTGCAACCCCTCTAATATTGACTGGCCTGGCAGTGGCTGTTGCAATGAAGGGCGGAGTAATAAATATTGGATGTGAGGGACAACTCTATGTAGGTGCTATGGCAGCAGCTGTGGCAGGAATTTACGTTGAGGGGCTTCCAAGTTTTTTACATATCCCGCTTTGTATGCTAGCAGCTATGCTGGCAGGGGGATTGTGGGCTGCTCTGGCCGGCTGGCTGAAAGTAAAGCTACAGACCAATGAGGTAATTGTTACAATAATGCTCAACTACATTGCTATCTACCTTACAGACTACATTGTTACCTACTGGGTCAAGGCGGAAGGAATGGTGGTAAAAACACCAAATGTGCAAAACAGTGCACTGCTCATGAAGCTATTTCCCCACAGCCGCCTGACTATCGGGTTTATCCTTGCCATTGCAATAACTATCTTTTTATACTGGATGCTAAAAAAGACCGTGTTTGGGTTTGAGTTGCAAGCAATGGGCTACAACGCTTCGGCGGCGGAGACCGGCGGTGTAAATTTAAGCAAATGCTTTGTTTATACAATGTTGATATCCGGGGCACTTGCTGGATTGGCGGGCGCTGTTGAGGTTTTGGGAGTACATAAATATTTCATAAAGGGATTTTCGCCCGGATATGGATATGACGGACTTAGTATTGCAGTTTTGGGACAGAATTCCCCGGTGGGTGTGGCCATCTCAGCCATACTTTTTGGTGCATTACGTTCTGGAGCCACAATGATGGATCGGGCAACAAAAATTCCCAGTGACTTCGTTGGAATAATGCAGGCGCTAATTATTCTGTTTGTAGCTACGCCGGGTATTGTCAAGTCAATGGGTTTACAGGGCAGGAAACTCTTTTTCCGTGGAAAGGAAGGAAAACAGATATGATGGATTTTATTAACCAGGCTGGTATTCTGTTTTCGGGAGCAATTCGTATAGCGATTCCAATTATATATGGTGGACTGGCTTGCATGGTATGCGAGAGGTCCGGCATTGTAAATATCGGCGTTGAGGGGATGATGTTGGCGGGAAGCTTTGGTGGCGTGGTCGGGAGTTACCTTACGGGCAGTGCATGGATAGGTGTGCTATGTGCCATGGCATTTGCTATGTTGTTTGCATTATTGCACGGTGTCCTTACAATAAAATTCAAAACAGGTCACATAATCAGTGGTTTAGGTATTAATCTTTTGGCAAGTGGTATTACTACACTTCTACTTACCGCTATTTGGAATAACCGCGGTAAATCCGATTCTGTAGCAGGTTTAGGAACAATTCAGCTTAATTTTCTGAAGAACATCCCCTTCATAGGCGAGGCCTTTGGAAACCTGTCACCCCTATTTTTCCTGATGGTCTTGCTGATTGCAGGGCTGTGGATTCTACTATATAAAACTGTGTGGGGTTTGCGACTGCGCACTGTGGGTGAAAGTCCTGAAACAGCAGATTCCGTTGGCATCAATGTGACCTCTACGCAGTATATTGCTGTGCTAATATGCGGGGCACTGGCGGGTCTTGGCGGTGCCTATCTCTCAATAGGAGATATTGGCTTGTTTGCGCGGGACATGGTTGCAGGGCGTGGTTACATTGCAATGGCGGTTAATATCTTTGGAGGCTGGAACCCAATAGGGATTTTGGGTGGTGGATTAGTTTTTGGTATTGCGCAAAGCGTACAATTCCGCTTACAGAGCGACAGCCTACCTGTCCAGCTGATTCAGATGCTACCATACGTATTAACAATTGTGGTTCTTGTGCTGGTTAAAAACCGTTCCCGTGGCCCCTCTGCGGCTGGAAAATCCTTTGATCGTGCTGATTCCTAATAAATATAGATATGGAGTGCGCCAGTTCGGCGCTAAATATATAGCACGGTGGGATACCGTGTCCGGTAAAGTCTAGCCAACAGCCGGTACCCTCTTCTGGAGCCGAA
>CAZIVK010000149.1:0-4722 GCA_964542515.1 uncultured Oscillospiraceae bacterium
GCGCCCTCAGTATGACCGGTGGAATCCTATCACTTGTAGTTATGACGATACTAATCTGGATATTCCGAGACAAGATATCATATCTTATACTCAGCATTGCCGGAGCCGTTTTTCACAACCTCGGCCAGCTCCTGGCTATATCGTTTATCTACACATCTATTTACGTTTGGGCCTACCTTCCGGTTCTTTTGCTGGCTGGTATTGCCGCTGGTGTCGCCACATCGACACTTCTTAGGTTTATTATTCCGGTCTTTAGAAAGATTGGTTAATAAAATAGACAAAAACTCAATGGAGAAATACTAATGAAGAAATTACTAGCAGTAGCGCTTGTTGCACTAATGGCCATATCACTGTTTGCCGGATGCAACCAAGCAACTACACCAAAAGGGGAAACCCTTAAGACGGGACTCGCAGTTGTATCAACAATTGACAAGTCCAAGGACGCAACAGCTGAAGCAGACGGCGTAGGACAGGTTGACTCAGTTGCTGTAGCAGTCACCGTTAACAAAGATGGTAAGATCGTCAATGCTAAGATTGACACCGCTCAGACCAAAATATCGTTTAGTGTTGAGGGAGTTGTTACGGCAGATTTAAGTGCTGTACAAAAATCAAAGCAGGAACTCGGTGACGAATATGGCATGAAGGGCCGCTCAGACCTCGGCAAAGAGTGGAACGAGCAAGCAGATGCATTTGCCAAGTATGTTGTTGGAAAAACCGTTTCAGAAGTCAAAGGCATTGCCCTTGATGAGACCGGCCACCCAACAGGAAGTGACCTCACTTCTTCTGTAACTATCTCAGTCACCGGATACATCGAAGGTATTGAAAAAGCAGTTGCAAACGCACAGGAACTCGGTGCTGTTTCAGGAGACAAACTCGGTCTTGGACTCCTCACTGGCATAGATGGTTCAAAGGATGCTACCGCTGAAGCAGACGGACTTGCACAAGCATACACCTACTATGCAGCAGTCACATTTGGCGCAGACGGTAAAATCACAAGTGCTGCACTAGACGCATACCAAGGTAAAGTCAATTTCAGCCAAGAAGGCACTGTAACCTCAGACCTTGCTGGAGTTCAGCAGACAAAACAGGAACTTGGTCCTGATTACAACATGAAGGCCCGTTCACCAATCGGAAAAGAGTGGGATGAGCAAACAGATGCATTTGCTAAGTACGTTACCGGAAAAACAGCAAGTGAAGTTGCTGGAATTGCCCTTGCAGAAGGCAAAGCTACAAGCAGTGATATCACAAGCTCCGTAACAGTCTCAATTGACGGACTTATGGAAGTTATAGCAAAGGCAAACGCCAACGCAAAGTAATTATGACGGAGGGGGGTGGTTTAGGCCACCTCCCATCTTACTTGAGGTGTACTATTGTTCAAAAGAATAATTTCAATAATATGTGTGGTATGCGTTGTGGTGGGCCTTGTTTCATGCGCACCTGCTACCATGAAGCGCTATGAGGCTCAGTTTATCACCCTCTTTAATACCGCCACCAGGATAATTGGGTATTCCGAATCCAAAGAAAAGTTTGGAAAAGATATTCAGTCGGTTCATGATGAGATTGAGGCGTATCATCAACTTTATGACATCTATAACACTTATGTCGGAATCAACAACCTTAAAGTCGTCAATGACAATGCCGGAAAAGCTCCCGTAAAGGTGGATCAAAGGATAATTGATCTACTCCTTTATTCTAAGGAGGCTTACGAGCTTACCGGAGGCAATGTTAATGTGGCTTTTGGTGCGGTCCTAACAATTTGGCATGACTACCGTACTGCAGGCACTGATGACCCGGAAAATGCTGAGGTCCCTCCAATGGAGCTACTTCTTAAGGCCTCAGAGCACACCGACATAAATGATGTTATTATTGATGAAGAGAGCTCAACCGTATTTCTTAAGGACCCTGAAATGAGTCTGGACGTAGGAGCTATTGCAAAAGGTTACGCAACAGAAGCCGTAAGCAAGCTCGTTGAAGAAAAAGGAGTAACATCAATGCTCCTCAGTTTGGGCGGTAATGTGAGGTCCATAGGAGTTAAAGCGGACTCGCTGGAGCCCTGGGTAGTGGGTGTGCAAAATCCAGATACACCAGACCAAATCAACGACCTTGTACAACTTAATCTGACAGACATGTCCCTGGTTACAAGCGGGAATTACGAACGCTTCTACTTTGTTGACAATAAAAGGTACCACCACATTATCAATGGTGATACCCTTATGCCTGCCGATTTTTACGCCGCAGTTACAATCCTCAGTAATGATTCCGGACTTGCCGACGCCCTCTCTACCGCCATCTACAACATGCCCTTTGAAGAGGGCCTCCAACTCATAGAATCCCAAGAAAATACTGAAGCTGTCTGGGTATATGCCGACGGAACCCTCAAGTACAGCTCAGGTTTCCGAAGTTATATAAAATAGACTCACTTAGGCGCTGTCTTTAAACTATCAGCTATGAGCTTAGCCCATTGGTCGGTCTCTATGAAGTAATTGTCAGAGGTCTGATAAAAATATGCATGGATAACTACATTCCCATGCTGTATAACTAATGTAGGAAAATGAAGTGTACTTTGGTATGCAACAGCATAATCAACATTGAGGTCAGGGATTTCTATTAATTGGAAGTCCCTTTTTCTTTTGTCTATATTGTAGTATTCCATAGCCACCATCTTAGCAATAAAAGGACTGACTGTGTCATGGAAATCCACATAGAGTCCACCAGCAATTGATTTTCCATCCGGTAAAGTGATCCGAGCAATTTCATTATAGTCGATATTACGTGGGGCAAGCCAGTCTGACCACTCCCTTATTGTGTTGAAGCCCTTACTCAGTCCATGCATTGTCATATGGTAACTGTAATCAACCCCTTCTGCAAAGTCCTGCATTGTAGCAAACGGAATCTCCCCATCATAATTTCCAAGTTGAACTTTCTCATCCATGATTGCTAAACTCCTAAGAAAAACAAATATAAACATAACTATAAGAACAATCTGTACCGCATTCATCACGTGATAGAATGAGGTTCTTTTTTTCCAGTCCTTTGCCTCTGCTAAGGCACCATCATTACGTAGTTTCTTTTGTAGTTTACTCAGCGATACAAAGGCCGTCAGCAGGTCTATAAAGGACAAAAGAATGACTGTTGAGCCCATTAGGAAGACCCAAGTTTTCAAATTAATTATAGTGAGAAATAGTCCGGCACGTAGCAGTAAAAGTGGATATATTATGCACCAAAATACTAGTCCCAATGCTGTCCCGACAAAGCGTTTTTTCACTGCGTTAAGAGCCAGTGCTTGTACTTCAGGGTCCGTATTAAGTTCCCTTGCACCAGGGTCAAAGGACCTGTAGATGTAGAAGTCACGACGTTTTGCAACATATGTCCAAGAATACTTTTTACTCAGCTCAATCTGATCAGGGTCAGGTTCACCACCGTCATCAGACCACATACTAGTGTTTTTTTGGGCTGCTTCCAAACGGTATTTTACCCTCCTGGGTTCACCTTCATCAAAAGTAGCTATCCCTGCAAAGAATCCCTCCTTTGCAAGAAACCACCCCTGTTGAGCCATATCAGAAAGCCAGCTCTCCATCCCTTCAACATCATAGGCGGGACAGGGGGGCAGCCGGTATATATGTCTATTTTTTACATCTAAATTTTCCATCATAGATCCTCCAGAGATTGTTCAGTAATTTCGGCATCAGCAATACAAAGGCGTAGACGGCTTAGTTCAGCTTCATATGCTGCTAAACCTTTTCTTGTGATTGCATACGTACGCTTTCTCCCAGCCACTTCAACTTCAGTTAAATATTTCTTCTTTTCAAACTTTCCAAGAATGGTGTACAAGGTTGCCGGCCCAACCTGCAGCCTTCCCAAAGTGCGCTTCTCAATATAGTCCGCAACATCAATCCCACACATTTCACTCGTCCTAAACGCCATAAGTACATAGAACATAGATTCAGTCAGAACCTCCATAGCTCTTGGTGGCACATCTACCCCTCCCAGCAATATCGTTATATGATATCATCTAACGATATTATACAGTATGCAAACGCTAATGTCAACAAAAGCTTTGTGTTACGAGAAAATATCAAAGTTTAGCTTGTATTTTGCAATAATATCAATATAATTAAAGAAAAGGGAAGGTAATTGGTATAATATGGGGGAATTATGAAATACATATCAACGAAAGAAGCCGCAATACGCTGGTCAATTTCGGTGAGGCTGGTTCAGCGGTACTGCACAGATAACAGTATTCCCGGCGCAAAAAAGTTCGGCCATTATTGGATGATCCCTGAAGATGCCAAAAGGCCTATAAAGAAAGAACGGAAGAAGCAAACTGATACATATGACCCTTTGCTATCTATAGATGATACTTGTATAGTCTGCATGCCGGATTGGCATACTCCCGGAGAGGGCGAGCAGGTTCTGGACACATTATCCGGAGAGACTGCCCGCTTGTTTAAAATGGAGCTAGAATACTATAGAGGTAACGCGGATAGTGCCCTAATTCTTGCCCGCAAGCTTTTGAAGGATGCGCAATACTTTGAGACACGCCTTGCGTGCTGGCAGATCATTGCGCTTTCTGCCGTATACCGCGGTAACTATATGGATTGGATGGAGGCAATGGACTCTATTGCTGGGCTACCTTCCTGGAGAATTGAAGCTGAGGCCCTTAAGAAACTTATGCACGGTCCCGCATGTCCCCATGATACAGTACCACTTGGCATGGCTAGA
>CAZIVK010000150.1:0-4704 GCA_964542515.1 uncultured Oscillospiraceae bacterium
AACCTTAGCTATGCGCCTGTTTGAGATTTCTGCCATACATAGCGCAACAAAAACTGCAATGGCCATACCCAAGATGATCCAAACCACGTTGTAGGCCAATGTATTTCTTATCATAATCCAGGCGTCCTTAGTTTCAAACAGGAAACGGAAGTTTTCCAGGCCGGACCATGGGCTTTTAAAGATACCTACCGAGAAATTGACCTTCTTGAATGCTATTAGGATACCAAACATTGGCAGGTAGTTGTTGCAGAAGAGATAAATTAAGCCTGGTATCATCATTAGATACATTGGGTAGGTTTTCTTAAACTGAGCAGTCTTTTTATTCTTTTTTCTGAGTACATCATCATATTCTGAAGAGATCTGCTCAGTGGGAGATACTTGTTTTACTAGCTTTGGCACAACTTTTCAGCCTCCTTCTATTTATACTACTATGTTACTTTTAATTGCCTGATCTTGCATTAAAAAAAGTACAGAAAAGGTATCCTTTTGTACAAAGCTGGTGGCTTTTATCTGTGGTAAACATATTTGCTTATGTACTATCCAAATATTAACTAGTTTAAACGTTAACATCTAGTTCAAGGGGGGTAAACGCTTAATATTGACATTTATTCTTAAGTAATGTACAATTGAAATGGTCAGTAATTTTAGCACTATATGCAAGGACGGAGTACAGAAAAATGAATACCCTCAAATCGTGGAGGAAGCAGGTAAATAGCTTGCTTGCGGCCATAATGATCCTGGTATTACTGTTCCTAATGTGGTCAAACGCGTATTACAACTCTCAAACCAGAGAAAACCTGAAAAATGAGAACATGACAACTGTAAAGGTTTGGGAGAGCTTTGTCAATATGCGGTTGGATACGCTGTATGAACATGTGTTTGAAATACTGCTTACTGTTTATACCAATACAGAACTTGCCTATGGCACCCCGCAAATGGAATATATGACAAGAAAAAAGTGCCTTGACCTGATGGCCAACAAGCTCCATATAAATTCTGATGCGGACTGCTATTTTTTGATAGACACACAAACAGACATGAATCTCTTTTCCGCAAACTCCGCAATATCTCCATCTGCCAAGGCGTCTCTAAAATATGCTTTCCAGGAAATTGCGCTAAACAAAAACTCTAAGTTGGGCAATAGGCGTTGGGACATTGAATTAATTGGTGACAAGGCGTACTTTGTAAAATCAATTGCCCTTGGGAAATACGTTGTCGGCACAATGAGTGGGATTCAAAGATATGACATATCACAACAGTTTAACGCGCCCGGGAAGGCCAACTCATGTCTCCTAATTTCTGAGGGTGGAGACGATATATTCTATCTGGGCGGTGACTCGGATTGGAACCAATGGTTGAGTTTTGACACCAATGACCTGTCGTTTTCCGGGGGATCGTCCGCCACGGTCTCCATGAATTTGAGCTTCACATATGATGAGACATCTGTTATACTTGCAACTCAGCAAAACTTGCTTGGAGCCAATGGCGTGAGCACAACCATCTCAATAATAATACTATTTGTTAGTCTAGCATGTGCCGGTCTATTGATTATGCTTGCCCTAATGTTGAAACGTATGGTTGAACGGCCAACAAAGGAGTTGCTTAAGGCCAATGAAGAAATTATTTCCGGAAATATGCACTACCACATAGATTCTGACGCCGGAAGTGAAGAATTTAGCGTCCTATTTAGTAGTTTTAATAAAATGACAAAGCAGATTGTAAACCTACGCATTGAGTCGTATGATAGGCTTTTGCGGGAACAGGAGAACATGCTTTTGCTTTTGAGGGCACAAATAAAGCCACACTTCTTCCTAAACGCCATCACTACCGTCAGCAACATGACATATCAAAACCGGCTTGAGGATATAAGGGCCTACCTGCAGTTTCTATCAAAATTCATACGCTATATGCTAAACTCCCAGAAGAAATGGGTAACGGTGGAGGAGGAGGTCTCCCATATCTCCAACTACTTACAGATGCAAACACTTAGGTTTCCCGGTAGCATAAATGCGCAGATAGACTGTCCGGAGGACATAGGCGGAACAAAAATTCCAATTCTAATGCTGTTTACTCTTGTGGAAAACACCTTTAAACATGCTATGAGCTTGTACGAGACCCTTGAGCTCAAAATAAGTTGTCAACGTATGGACACTGGAAATTTTGCCGGATGCCGCCTGATAGTGGAGGATAACGGCGTTGGTTTCACAGAAGAATTTCTTAAAAATATTAGCGATGTCTCAGATTACGAGTCACTGCCAAAGGATCATTTTGGCTTAAGCAACATAAGATATACACTTCAACTTACATATAACAGGTCTGACCTGCTTCACTTGTCCAACACACCGGACGGAGGAGCTCATGTTGAAGTTTGGATACCTGATTGGGAGGTAAATGAATAGTGAAGCTTTTATTATGCGACGATGATATATCTACTATTGATGTTATTCAAAGTCAACTGAACTGTCAAGAGATGGGAATCAGTAAAATGTTACGCGCCTACAACGGTGAAGCCGCAAAAGAGATAATCATGAGGGAGAAGCCTGAAATTATCCTTTGCGATATTGGAATGCCCAGATGCAACGGGATAGATGTCCTGAAATTCATACATGATAGTGGAATCCGTACGGAATTTGCATTCCTCACATGCTACGAGAGCTTTGAATATGCTCAGGCGGCCATGCGCTACGGTGCCGTAAACTACATGACTAAGCCAATTGATATGGATGAGCTCAATTCTGTAATAAATAAGATGGTTAAGTCATCTGAAAAAAGGAATTCAATTAGTCATACTGATGATGTTGTTTTGCACAACACTATCACAAACGACATGCTGCGTCAAATAAGAAATGGCTACTATGGTGTAAACCGTGACCGGCTGGACAGGGTACTTAAAAAAGGTCGGTTTGATTTTACCGTTGATAGTAGCTGGCGTTTAGTATATATTACAGCGGACACAAGTTTGGCTATAAGCTCAGGTTGGGGACATGAACTGCTTACTGAAGGTTTTCAGCGCCTCGCTGAAGAGATGATTGTTGACCATGTAGGGGCGGCTTTTACAGTAGCTGATATAGGAGAAAACTTTACAAATCTGACCTGTTTTGTACCTGCAGCTAAAGCAAGTGAAAATGAGTTGATTTCCCGCTGCAAGAAGTTTGCTGAGCTCTGTCTTACAGCACTCACTTTAAATCCCGTCTGCTTAATTGGGGATGAGGTTATGTTGTACAAGACATTTAAAGTTGCACCACTTCTCCATAAACGTATAACAAGATTGCGCTACCAGGCGGGTAGAACATACCTCTTCTGTGAGCCGGAAAGCATTTTGGATGATAACGACTACTTCCTGGACCAGGATCAAATCCTGCGCTGTATCAGAAGCGGAAATAAAGCTGATTATATCGAGAGCATTGCAAAGGCACTCAACATGATTGTCCATATGCGTGACAATAACGTAAATATGATACTGAGGCTCCACCAGGAGCTGCTACAGATCTTCTACGGATGCCTGCGTGACAACAGTATTTCAACTAATGTTCTTTTGGATCAAAAGATTATCAGTAAACTTGATACACTGGCTGAGTGGTCCCTGTCCGACTTCATGCAATTTGCCCGCTCACTGTTTGAATATGTAGTTTCAATTCTGCACGGTGTCAATGACGGTGAGGACGTAATTCTTAATGCAAAACAGTACATAGTGGAGCACTTCCGTGAGAGCATAGACCGCAACGATGTAGCCGCTGTCACCTATATCACCCCCAACTACCTGTCCAAGAAGTTTAGGGATGAAACGGGAATGAACCTGCGCGAATACATAAATCAGCTCCGTATTGATGAGGCCAAGCGTCTTTTACTGAGCACCAACATGACAATAAGTGAAGTATCTAGCGAAATCGGCTACGACAATTCCTCATATTTTTCTACTGTTTTTAGAAAGATTTGCGGGGTGAGCCCGGTAAAATGGCGGGAAGCAGCAGAGATAGAGGAAGGGGCCTAATATGAACCTCAGCAATCAAATTAAGCGGGACAAACTAACCTTTAGGAGGTTGGAGGGAAATAAAAAGTGGTTATTCATATGGGACTACTATAAAATACCAATCATCTCTATACTGGTAGTTTTGTCAATTGGTGTATTGTTACTTGTGGGTTTAAACAAAGCAAAAACGGGCCTATATATAGTGATGGTAAACACCAATAGTGAAATAGACCGTAAAACAATACCTCATCTCTTTGAGGAGAATGGAATTGATTTAGCAGGTCGCAAGACAGACGTTGAGACCAACTACACATTGCGCTATGATGATATTACGGAAACAGACGTTGAGACTGTTCAGGTTCTAGCAGTTCGTTTTGGCATAGGAGACCTAGACCTCTTTGTAGCAAATGAAGCCGTATTTGAGTCATACGCAGTTAAGGATGCATTTGTAGACCTGAGTTTATTCATTCCGGAAGAACTCTTAAAAGAAAATGAGGCGGACCTATACCGCTATAAAAATACCGATGGCCATGAAATAACTGGAGGTCTATGGATAAGAAAAGGTTCGCCCCTACACAACGCCGGGTTTTATCAAGAGGACGTATTGATAGGTGCGGCATACCTCGCCGAGAATCTTGACAACGCCCTGGATTTCATACAACAGCTACTTTCGTTATCCGCTTAGGACAAAGTTTGCGTCACCGCAGCCTTATCAATAGGTTGCGGTGACTTTT
>CAZIVK010000151.1:0-4687 GCA_964542515.1 uncultured Oscillospiraceae bacterium
AATCAAGCCGTTATTATAGAGTACACACGGATATTTAAATTTATATCAGCATCTGACCACCCCCTTATGCGCTACCTCATAATGCGCAAAGAGATGGAGGAAATTCTCTCCCTGCTAAGGCTTCTAACTTCTGATAACGGATCTGAGTACCGCTGTTTGCTCCCTCCTTTTATTAGGGACAAATCACCTATAAACTTTAATCTCTTTGCACAGTGTGGAAGTTTTGATGACCTTCTTAATCTCCTGACCCGTACCCGTTTCCATAGGGCACTTACAAAGCTACCTCGGCCACCGGGATCGCCCCCTGACTACACTACTATTAAAACTGTATTGCTGTCAGAGTACATCAACAGTATTTATGAAACAATAAATAAAAATTACTCCAAAGATATAGCAACCACGCTTGACAAAGGTTTCTCCCTGCAGTCGGAACTGCTAAATATTGAAACTATTATTAGGATTAAGTCAACCTACCCCGAGCTTTCAGAATACATCCCTTCCCTGTTGTTACCTAAGTATCACTTTTTGCGCCCAGCTCTGCTCCACAGTTTAATTCAAGCAGATTCGGTGGACACCGCTTTACAGATCCTGAAAGCATCACCCTATTCAAAACTGTATACGTCATACGATTACGCACATATCGAGGACTACCGGTATAGGTATCTTTATGACTTTTACAAGCGCCTCTTATCGGACCCAATGCCCTCTGTCTGTGCGCCAATTGCGTATATATACCTAAAAGAACATGAAATAAAGACACTCATTAACGTCATAGAATGCGTCCATTACGGCACAACGCCTGATGAGGTCTCTTTAGAATTAGTAGTCGGATAAATATCACCCGAGGAGGAAGATATGGCTATAGCTAATATGAAACTAGTCAAAATTGAGGGACCAATTGCAAATTTTGACATTATCTCACAGAACTGCATTATTAATAGGAATTTCCACCCTGAAAATGCGATGGAAATGATGCATCACTCCAAGGTGCTGCACCATATGGAAGGAACTAACCCCTACCTAGTGTCCCTCAGTAAAATCCAATCACTCGCTGACAGGCTCGGTATAAAATTGGATTTCAGAGACTTTAAAACTGCAGAAACCCCCTACTCCGTGACCTACTTTGAAGACCTTTATGATAAGTTGGAAAAACTTGACTCCTCTAAATCCCTTCTCACAAAGAGTATGGAGGAAAACAAACAGATACTCAAGCAACTCGACCACATAAACAATGTAAATGCTGAGCTCCATGACTTTTTTGAAGTGGAGTACTGTAGATTCCGGTTTGGAAGAATACCCCGTGAGATTTATGACAGTTTCTCAGACTACATTGAAAAGCAACAGGGCTTCTTTTTTATCCCTACTAGCATAGAGCATGAATTTGTCTATGGTATGTACCTGGCACTCAGAAAAAATGTCAATAAAACAGATGCCTTTTTTGCATCCATGCGCTTTGAGCGGATTTATATACCTGACAAGGTGCATGGAACATCTGATGTGGCGTCGGAATTTATTACTGGTGAAATAGCCAATGCAAAGGAAGAACTTGTAATCTTGGAAGCTGAGCTCGCTCAGATCAAAAACAATGAAACCGAAACCTTTCTCTCAAACTACAGCCACCTGCGCTACCTGTCGGATACCTTTGAACTGAGAAAGTATTCCGCCACAACCGGTGACACCTTCTTCCTGTTTGGTTGGGTCCCGGAGGAGCACGCCCCGGACTTCATTGCAAATCTTAAGAACTACCCCTCTGTTACATTTGTGTCGGACTTTTCAGACAGCATGACAGAGGCAAGCCCACCCGTCAAGTTGAAAAATCACTGGTTCTTCAGACCTTTTGAGCCCTTTGTTGAGATGTACGGCCGCCCCTCATACAATGAAGTGGATCCCACCCCCCTCATGACAATCATCTATACGCTTCTCTTTGGTATTATGTACGGTGATGTAGGACAAGGTCTACTCCTATCACTGTTTGGGTTCCTTATGTGGCGTATCGGGCGCAACTGGCTTGGCAAGGTACTTATATATGCAGGCATTGCTGGCACAGGGTTTGGATTTGTCTACGGATCTGTGTTTGGATTTGAGCATCTACTTCCCTTTGGCTTTAAAGTACTTGAATCAAGTAGCAACACAGACCTAATACTGCGTCTTACAGTATACGTCGGCATTGCCATTATAGTTCTAGTTATGTCAGCCAACATCTTTAACGGCTTCAAACAGAAGGACTACGAAAAGGCCCTTTTCTCACCTAACGGAATTGCCGGTGTAGTTTTTTACCTCTCCATCATGGTACTTGTTCTGCCAATGTTGGGCTTCTTGGAAGCACAGTCCACATCCGGCGCCTTTATGGTTTTTGGAATTGCACTACCCCTGATGCTTATTATATTTAGGAATCCCCTGGGAAAGCTTGTCTCCGGAAGGAAGGACTGGCTCCCGGAAAGCTTTGTGGATTTTCTGCTTGAAAATGTCTTTGAACTTATAGAACTGCTCCTATCGTATATTTCCAACACTATCTCCTTTATGCGTGTGGGTATATTTGCGCTCAGTCACGCCGGCATGATGATGGTTGTCTTTCTCCTTGCGGGGGAATCTGAAAACATTGTAGTCATTGCTATAGGAAACTTGGTGGTAATGGGTATAGAGGGACTTCTCGTTGGTATTCAGGTCTTACGTCTCAACTTCTATGAGATGTTTGGACGGTTCTTTTCAGCCGAGGGCAGGGCCTATGAGCCAATTGTCATCGACTACAAATCACAAATTTTGAATTAATTTTGGAGGTCTATTAACATGGAGTATTTATTTAATCTTGTACTGGTACTAATGCTCATCTCCCCTCTTTACGTTCTCTATCGCAAGCAAGTATTTGGTAAGAAACTCAGTAATGGCGGCGTTAAATTTGGTCTTATAGCAAACGTGGCTTGCTTTTTTGCCATATGTATTATTGCAACAGTTTACGGAGTAGGAACCACAGCTATGGCTGCAGGCGCAGAGACAGTAGCTTCTGCCGGACTGACTATAGGTGATGGTATTGGTCTTATTGCTGCAGCACTTGTAACAGGTATGTCCTGTATAGGTGGCGGTATTGCCGTTGCTTCATCAGCATCAGCTGCTCTAGGTGCTATTTCTGAAAATGACAAGGCCTTTGGTAAGGCACTAATTTTTGTTGGACTTGCAGAGGGTGTCGCACTCTATGGCGTTCTTATCTCCTTCCAGATTATCTCAAAAATAGGCTGAGGTGAATTATGCGTTACTACCTAATATCTGACAATACCGACACCCTACTCGGAATGCGTCTCGCGGGTATTGACGGTGTTCAGGTAAACAACACAGCCGATGTCCGCAGCGCAGTAAGATCTGCTGTAGCAGATGAATCCATTGGTATACTACTTATAAGTGAAAAATGTGCAGGTATGTGCCCGGAACTTGTAAGTGAAATTAAAAATACAATCAAGTCCCCGCTGTTGGTTGAGATCCCGGACCGCCACGGCACAGGAAGAACCCCGGACTCTATAACTCGCTATATAAGAGAATCTATTGGAATTAAGCTATGAAGGGAGAGACTCATATGGCAGAAATGGATAAGAAACTCTCCAGATTTATTTCAGCAATGCTGGATGACGCTAGGACAGAGAGCCTCAACATCACTCAGGAGGTTTCATCCCGCAGGAATGCGTATATGACAAATGCTGAAAACGAAATATTGGCCGAGGTATATAACTACATCCGTTCAGAGGTCACTAAGGCTAAAAATCGCTCGGGTCGTTTGATCTCAACAAAAATCCTTGAAAATAAGCGCAAACTCTTCAATGAGCGCGCTCTAATCACAGATGAAGTTATGAAGCAAGTAAAGGAACTGGTCGCTTCATATGTAACGTCCCCTGAGTATACAACAGCCCTGTGTGAAATGGTCTCACAGGCCACTCAGCGCCTCAGTACCGACGACGTCGTCATCTTTCTCCGTAAGGAGGACATGTGTCACATAAATGCTATAAAGGCAGGCATTCCTCAGGAGTCCTCCCCTTCCCAATACCTAAGCGGGGACTTCATCCTTGGTGGAATTCAGGCTGAAAGTAGAACCAAACGGCTACACATGGACCTCACTTTTGACTCATCATTTGAAACTGCAAAAAATAAGTTTGCTGATATAACAAAACAATCGGGACAATCTGATTCGGAAGGCGGTGTCTCACTTTGAGCACCTCATATTATATTCACGGAGTTAACGGACCTGTCGTCAAGGTTCGCGGCGGACATGGACTATCCGTTTCAGACATGGTATTTGTTGGAAACCTCAAACTCTATGGAGAGGTCATCTCCGTAAAAGGCAATGAGACCACCGTTCAAGTCTATGAGGAGACTGCAGGACTCGGCCCCGGAGAGCCGGTTGAAGCGACCGGCCGTCCAATGTCTATCCTTTTGGGACCCGGACTTTTGGACAATATCTTTGATGGAATAGCAAGACCTCTACGTACCGTTGAAAAGTTGAGCGGCAACCTTATCTCAAGAGGTATAAACATCCCATCCCTGGACCTTGAACGGAAATGGGACGTAACTCTTACTGTTGAAGATGGAGATACCCTTGAAAGTGGCATGATCTTTGCCGAAACTGACGAAACACCCCTAATAAAGCACAGATGTATAGTTCCTCCCGGAGTATCCGGCGTTGTTGTCAACAAAGTGCCTGACG
>CAZIVK010000152.1:0-4662 GCA_964542515.1 uncultured Oscillospiraceae bacterium
GAGGGTATCCTGACCGCAGTGCAGTAATTCCATTTCCTACGGCCTCTATTGCCAACCGGCAAGCTCCCTCCTGCCGTGCATTGGTAATGAGGGTGCCGTCATATCTGAGATTTCCAAAAGAGTAGCGTTCACGGATTTCTGCCTCCAGTAAATCCAGCCCTATCCCTGTTTTTGCGGATATGGGTATAGTTTTCTGGAGTTTTGCTAATATTTCCAAGGGAATATATGCTTGTGCCAAATCACTCTTGTTGATTAGGAGGATTGTTTTGTCCACCTCTGCACCAGTTAAAACACGTGTATCTGCTTCTGTCAGCGGCTTTGATCCATCTATTACAAGCATAACTAGTGATGCCTCTCCTGCAGCAGCTAATGCGCGGTCAACACCTATATTTTCTACAGGGTCAATGGTATTACGGATTCCTGCAGTATCTCTTAAGCGGACCGGTACTCCGCCGAGCCTGACGTGGGCGTCAACAACATCACGGGTTGTGCCAGCAATAGGTGTTACTATAGCTCTATCATATCCCACAAGGGCATTCATAAGAGAGGACTTTCCTACGTTAGGTCTTCCTATTATAACGCAGTCCACGCCCTCTTTGAGTATATTTGCGCGCTCTGTGCCCGCAATAAGTCTCTCAAGACGTTTAGCTGCATTCTTCATTCGTGCTATGGCACTCTCTGTCAAAAACTCATCTATATCTTCATCCGGGTAGTCTACAACCGCTTGGAAATGGGCCAGAAGTAGAAGGAGATCCTCGTATACATCATTTAACTCAGAACTTAGGACCCCACGCACCTGTGCAGCTGCATTGATTGCGTATTCCTCTATCTCTGAGTCAATCAGGTCCCCAATTGCTTCCGCCTGGCTGAGATCCATCCTTCCATTTAAAAAGGCCCTCTTTGTGAACTCCCCTGCATCTGCCGGACGTATGCCGGAAGAATATAGTGCAGCTAAGGCCGAGTTTAGTACCGCTATGGACCCATGACAGTGTAGCTCTACCACTTCCTCCCCGGTAAAGCTGTTTGGAGCAGGAAACCAGACCCCAAGGATACTATCAATGATTTCGCCGTCTATATTACTAAGGTTTCCAAGTGTCATGACGCGCGGTTTTAGTTTAACTGTAGGCTTAAAAAGCCTCAGCGCACCCTCTAGCGCACCACTTCCGCTTATCCTAATTACACCAAGGCCACTTTTAGCCGGAGCAGTGGAGAGTGCAGCAATTGTATCACTCATTTTGTAATTATTTCACATCCACCAAGGTATTTTCTTAGCACTTCAGGAACAACCACAGATCCGTCAGCTAGCTGGTTTTGTTCAACTATAGCGGGTAAAACCCTTGAAGTGGCCAGTCCGGATGCATTTAGTGTGTTTACAAACTCAATCTTACCTGAATCAGCGCGTCTGAAGCGCATTGCTCCGCGACGTGCCTGGTAATCTCTTGCGTTAGAGGCTGAAGATACCTCTTTAAAACCGCCCATAGATGGGATATATATTTCAATATCATATGTGCGAGCCATGGAGGCGGAGCAGTCCTCAGCAGCAAGCTTCACTGTACGGAAGTGAAGGCCTAGTCCTCTAACCAGAGCTTCTGCTTTGCCCACAAGTTCCTCAAATGCAGCATCTGATCCTTCAGGGGTTGTATACTGTACCATCTCCACCTTATTAAACTGATGTCCTCTGATCATACCACGCTCCTCTGCGCGGTAACTGCCTGCTTCACGCCTATAGCATGGTGTATATGCAATGTATTTCCTGGGTAATTCAGCCTCAGTTAGTATTTCATCTCTATGAAGTCCGACAAGACCTGTCTCTGCAGTAGGAAGCATGAAGAGACTTCTCTCTTTTCCTGCAACTTCACCATCCCCTTCAAGCCAAAATACATCGTCCTCAAACTTGGGGAACTGTCCTGCGGTAAGGCCCGCCTCGTATCCCAGCATATGAGGGATAAATACCATTTCATATCCGTCACTCAGATGTGTATCAATAAAGTAGTTTAGAAGTGCCCATTCAAGCCTTGCACCCATACCTCTATATACCCAGAATCCGCTCCCTGAGAGCTTTACACCACGGGCATAATCTATTAGTCCAAGATTTGTACAGAGATCCACATGGTTCTTAGGTTCAAAGTCAAAAGCGGGCATAGTTCCGGTACGGGTAAGTTCAAGGTTGTTCTCTTTGCCTCCCGGAACTACGTCTTTATCAGGCAAGTTTGGTAGGCCAAGCATGATGCCCCGCAGCCCCTGTTCAACTTCCTTTAGAACCACGTCATTTTGCTTAATCGTTTCAGAGAGCTCTTTCATCTCTTTCATCAGTTCAGCTGTATCAAGCTTCTCTTTTTTCATCCTTGGAATCTCTTTTGATACCCTATTCTGTTCAGCTTTGAGGCCTTCGTTTTTTTGGATCAGTTCACGTCTTTTTTCATCGAGGCGGATGATATCCTCTATTTCAGTGCGAGCATCCCTACCCTTTGCTGCCAGGCGGTCTATAACCTCATTGGTATTCTCTTTGATTAACTTGATATCTAACATGTTTATCTCTCCCAATCATTTGTTAACTAAATCTGAGTTGTCTGCAATCCATTTATTCAGCCGCTCCTGCGTAAGATAACCTCTTCCAGAGAGACTTTCATATGTTAACCAGTAGTTTTCTATTACATCCAGAACAGCTTCCTCTGTTTCACTCTTTTCAAACATGCTGGACAGCTTGTCCTTATACGCCTTATCTATAAGCGATACCTTGTATGCTGCATGACTGTACTCCCTGGCAGAATATAATCTCTTGATCTCCATCATCTCAGTTAAAACTTGGTACTGCTCTGTCAATTTATCTACTAAAACTGTTTGCGCCTGCTTTTCCGTTATCAATAGATCCTTTTCAGCTTCTAGGTTCTCATTAAGTTCAGTTAGTTCCTCTATCTCTTCATTGTTCTCAATGTCCAGACGCTCTAGTCTTTCTATCTCTATTTTTAAAGCTTTGTTCTCCTCATCCAGCTTCTCTATACTCTGAAGAGCACTAACCGTTGTTCTTTCGCTCTCCTCTTTTAGGTTTGCAATTTCCTGCCTGGACCCTCTTAAAGAACTGAGATATGACAGGAGCACCAACACAAATGCAACCGATAGCAAAGTGATCCCATATATCACAAGAAAGTTCTTCTTGTTATCCTTTTTCAACTTTTCAGCTCTCCTCTGTACTTTTATAGCTAATTTAGTCTATTAATTTTCCGAGCAGTTCTGTAAGACGGTTGAGGTCATCTTTTCCGTAGTATTCCAGCTCAACGCGGCCTCTCTTTTTCCCGTCTACAATCTTTACTTTACGCCCGAGGCTCTTTCCTAAATCATTTTGAAGCACCTCAAGATAATTTACAGATATTTCAGTCTCCTGTTTTTCAGGCTTTTCCTGTTGTAACAGTCTTTTAACAAAGGTCTCAACCTGCCTGACAGACATATCCTGAGAAACTATCCTTTCTGCTACGGCACTACGATCAGCCGCGGACTCCAAAGAGAGCAGCGCACGTGCATGTCCGGCAGATATCTCACCCAGTTTTAGAAGTTCCAGTACATCTTTAGGCAGAGCTAAAAGCCTGATAGAATTTGCTATTACGGGGCGAGATCTCCCAACCTTCTCCGCTACCTCCTCCTGGGTAAGGCCGTACTGGTCCATCAATGTTCTGTATCCACCGGCCTCCTCAACAGGATTAAGATCCTCCCTCTGGAGGTTTTCAATCATAGCTAATTCCATAGCACGGAGATCATCAGCTTCCAGAACTATTACAGGAACCTCTTTTAGTCCCGCCATCCTTGAGGCTCTCCACCTGCGTTCCCCCGCAATAATCTCAAAGAGGCCGCTGTTCATTTTCCTTACGGCCAGAGGCTGCAGGACACCATTCTTTGCAATACTGTCCGCAAGATCCTGTAGTGCCTCCTCATCAAAATCACGCCTTGGCTGTAGCGCATTGGGCTCTATATCAGTTAGGCGCAACAAAGTGGAACTCTGTTCCACAGTAACTTCATTTTCAACCGAGTCAACCGCTGCCTCTCCAAGCAGACTTCCAAGACCTTTTCCAAGGCCCTTCTTTCCTTTTGTGGCCACTATAACCCCTCCGTTTCTATAATTTCATCGGCAAGCAATAAGTAGCTGTCCGCTCCTCTAGAATTTGGATCATAGGCAAGCACCGGCATACCGAAGCTAGGTGCTTCACTCAACCGAACATTGCGGGGAATGACGGTTGCGTATATCTTACCAGGAAAGTGCCTCTTAACTTCAGATGCCACCTGTATAGAGAGGTTTGTCCTAGAATCAAACATTGTAAGTAGAATACCCTCAATTTCAAGTTGTCTGTTTAGTCCCTTTTTTACCACCCGTATTGTGTACAACAGATCACTCAACCCTTCCAATGCATAGTATTCACACTGAACCGGGATAAGTACACCGTCAGCTGCACAAAGCGCATTCAAAGTCAAAAGCCCAAGAGATGGTGGACAGTCTATAAGGATATAATCATAGTCATTTCTTATACTGTCAAGAACCTTCTTTAAACGGAATTCCCTGTCCTGGATTGATACAAGCTCTATCTCAGCCCCCGATAACACTTTATTAGAGGGCAAAACATCACCATACTCCGTAGAATAAATTGTGTCCCTTATATCTGCATCACCGAGGAT
>CAZIVK010000153.1:0-4640 GCA_964542515.1 uncultured Oscillospiraceae bacterium
GCTTTTCCGCCAAATCACGCAATGTTATACCGCTCAACACTTATCACTGCCCTTCATACCGATCATATCTTAGCCTAAAATTAAGTTATATTAAGTATATCAAGCAAGTTCTTTCATGTCAAGGAGCTTTAATCCTGCGTATGTGTCAAGTAATCCTGCAACCCTATATGATGCAGTTATTGTTTCTCTGTTACAGGTGTCGCTAGAGATGGCAGATCTAATAATTTTTTAGAAGCCTCTTCTGCACTAAGTGGTTTTATGTCACCGGACTTTGTGAGGGCCCACTTTGTAAGCATGGGACCAAAGAGCTCATATATCAGCACGCCAAAGAGCACAATATTGCGGATAAGGGCTCCGTTGTATTCACCCAGAGCGGATGCTGCACTGCACATACCAAGTGCTACTCCGGCCTGTGGCAGTAATGTTATACCGAGATACTTCTTGGTGGTGCTATCACAGCCAACCAAACCAGCGCTAAAATACGATCCAAAGTATTTGCCGGCCGAGCGAGCAAGTATATAAACAACACCAACGCCTATAACAGCAATATCTGCAAAGACGCTGAGCTCCAACTCTGCACCGCTTAGAACAAAGAACAGTGTAAAGAGAGGCGCCGTCCAACGATCGGACTTCTCCATCAGGTCTTCGGACAGCGGGCACAAATTACAGAAAGTTGTACCCAGCATCATGCATACCAGCAGTGTTGAGAACGAAACCGTAACAACACCGATTTGAAACTTTAACATGGATAGGGCGACAGTCATAAGTACAAAGACAATAGCCAACGACAGACGGTTAGTGTTAGAGTAAAATAGTTTTTGCAGCCATGAGAGCACCGCTCCAAGTACGGCGCCTAAAACAAGCGATAGGACAATTTCAATAAGCGGATTGAAAACTATAGATATGATATCAATTTGACCGCTCTGCATAGCCCGTGCAACACCAAAACAGACCGCAAATACAATAAGACCCACAGCATCGTCCAGGGCAACTACGGGGAGCAGAAGATCTGTGACCTTGCCTTTAGCCTTGTACTGCCTAACTACCATTAGCGTAGCCGCGGGCGCAGTAGCTGTTGCAATAGCTCCCAGCGTGATTATTACCGGAATAGATATCTGTCCGTCAAGTAAAAAATACAGGCCAACCAAAGCTAAGTCGACAAAAAGCGTTGCGGTAATCGCTTGAACCACGCCAATAACTACCGTCTGACGACCGGTTGAGCGGAGATTTGATAGTCGGAATTCATTTCCGATGGCAAAAGCAATAAACCCGAGAGCTGCATTTGTCAGAATGCTAAACTTTTCGACATTTTCATATGAATCAAAGCCAAGACCCGGTATCCCAAGTCTGCCAAGACCGTATGGGCCAATAAAAAGGCCAGCTATTAAGTAGGCAGTAACGTCTGGGAAGTTCAGTTTCAGAAGCTTGAATACGCGTGTCATTAGAAGGCCGGCAGCCAATGCAATGGAAATAGAAAGTAATGTAGTCATGTATAAGTCCCTTCCTCGAAAAAATGCACGATCGCAATTATACACCCACAAAACATCAAACACAAGTTGTATATACGCCAAGATTGTAATAACCACAACAAACTTTATTAAACATAATGATGAATCCCAAACCCCGCAGAGCCCAGATTACTGGGCTCTTGCGCTGTTTTGGGTAAAATAAAAGAACCCACCATTGTATCAATGATAGGTTCTATTTGTGGTGGACGCTAACGGAGTCGAACCGCTGACCCTCTGCACGTCAAGCAGATGCTCTACCAGCTGAGCTAAGCGTCCATATTAAGGTGGAGTGACTGTTCTATATATTACATCAAGATAGAGGGCTTTGTCAAGCCATTTTTTATAAACGCTTTATGCCCTTTTTTGATTGTATCGGACAAAACATGGTGCTATACTATTTTTGAAAGATAAATATCATAGAAAAGGAGAAATACGGTATGAATAGAATAATTCCTGAATCTAAACAGCGTGTTGGCTCATTCCCTTGGATGCTACAGCGTACACCGCAACCAATAGCAGGGCGGCCCATCACTCCTAAAGAGAACCTGCGGAGAGTTTTTTCAGGTGAAAAGCCCATGTGGATACCCGTGTGGCTTTTTGACAGCCAGTACTGCTGGCCGGATATTGTGTTGGAGCACCCATATTTGGAGAATGACGGTAAGGATTGGTATGGAACTGAATGGGTATGGGTGGAGGATGCCGGTGGAATGATGGTAAAGCCAGGGACCCGCGTCCTGTCTGATGTGTTGAATTGGAAGGAAGAATTAAAGTTTCCCAGCCTGGAAGAGATAGACTGGAAAGCGGATGCCCCTGAGCAGACTGCGCGGTATGACCCGGACAGAATGCACCTCTTTCATCTGACTGAAGGACTTTTTGAAAGACTTCATGCCCTTGTACCTTTTGATGAGGCCTTAGTGGCAATGGTTGAAGAACCTAATTTGGTCCAAGAGTTTTTTGAAGCAGTTGCAGATTTCAAGATCAAGCTACTTGAAAAGGTATTTACGCACTACGCTCCTATAGACTACATAATTTACGGCGATGACTGGGGAACCCAGCGCTCAGGATTCTTCTCACAGAAGATGTTCAGGGAGATGATAATGCCCCAGACCAAGCGCATTATGGACTATGTAAAAAGCTGTGGTAAGTTCATTGAGCTGCACTCGTGCGGTCTCACCCAAGTTTATACGCCGCAGATGCTTGAGATGGGCATTGACGCTTGGTCTCCACAGCCAATAAATGACTTTGACTTCCTCACCACTAACTACGGCAACAGCATGACAATAACCGTACCAATTGCAGGTTTGGATAACCCACAGCTTACTGAAGCAGAGTGCCGCAACTTAGTACGCGCATATGTGGATAAATACTGCAAATACCGTGTTGTGGCAACATTCAGAAACCCAAACGAGGCACTGCAACGCGCCGCTACGGATGAACTGTATACCTACTCATCTGAAGTTCTTGCAGGACTTTAGGCGCGGCTACTCTATTAGCTTTTTATATATGAGGTTTTTTGGCACACCCGTCTTTTCCGATGCCTGTCGTGATGCGTCACGCGCCCTCATACCACCAGCTACGAGCTGCATAGCATAATCATAGGCCTCCTCGGGATCGAGGGGGTCTACATTTTTTTCTGCACCGGCTACAATTAAAACATACTCACCTCTTGGGGCCGTCTCCTCATACAGTTCAGCGGCACCGGCGAGCGTTGTTCTGATGCATTCCTCATGAATTTTAGTCAGCTCCCTACAGAGAGCTATTTCCCTATGGGGTCCAAAAGTTGCTATCAAGTCCGTTATGGTTGACCTCAACTTATGTGGGGCTTCATAAAATATCATAGCACGCTGTTCTTCTACCAAATCCTTCAGATGCTCCTTGCGGGAGCGCTTGTTCATAGATATGAATCCTTCAAAACAAAACCTGGATGTGTCCATACCGGACACTGCGGCGGCTGCTGTAACGGCGCTGGCACCGGGTATAACAAGGACCTCAATACCCATCTCTGCGCACATACTGACCAGGTCACGGCCAGGGTCACTGATTGCGGGCATACCTGCGTCTGTCACGAGAGCACAATCCTCCCCTGATATTATGCGTGCTACAATTTTTGCACCACTCTCTGTGCGGTTGTGTTCATAGTAGCTTACCAGTGGTTTGGAGACTTCAAAGTGATTTAGCAGTTTACGGGTCACACGTGTGTCTTCAGCGGCTATAAAGTTGACAGCCTTGAGTGTGTCAACTGCACGGAATGTCATGTCTCCCAGGTTGCCTATGGGCGTCCCAACAACGTATAGCTTTCCGGTTTTTGTCTCCATCAAAAATAACTCCATTCACTGCGGATCAAATACTACCGCCATTATATATATCTGCATATTCTGCAGTATGTTTTCCGTCAATATCCCGCAGGATTAGCGGGGATTCTATTATAAGGCCGGGGGCGGCATTCTTTTTTCCTGTTATTAAGCAGAGCTTAGACGGCTGCCCCAGAGTATTGTGTACCATCTTAACACTTTTTGGCTCAATATTATACGCCCGCAGAGCATGAAATATATCATTTAGCCTCTCCGAGCGGTGAACCAAATACATGTCTCCATTGTTTTCCAAGAGCCTTGATGATTCCTTGCAGACATCTGCAATATCTACAGTCAGCTCATTGCGCTCAATATTTGCTTTACCGGCTTTAGATATAGCCTTTTCAAAATACGGAGGGTTACTAACAACAGCTGAAAAAGTCCCTGAACCAAGTAAGCTTTCTAATTTCCTCATGTCTGCACAAATGATTCTAACTCTGTCCGCCACATTATTCAGTTCCACATTATCTTTTGCTACAGAGGCGGCACTCTCTTGGATCTCCACACCCACAATGTGAGCACCCGTGTGTCTTGCAGCTATTAGCATGGTAACGGCACCGGTTCCGCAACCCAGGTCGCACACGTTGCGGACCTTCCGTGATTTAACGTATGCAGCTAGAAGTACAGCATCCATGCCAAGTTTGAGGTGGGAGTCCCCATGAATCATCCTAAATCCATTGATCAACTCTTCCATTACATTATAACTCCTTTACCACGTACAAAAAAGGGGGTATACCCCCCCTTTTTGTAATAGTGTTATTAGTCTTGCTTTGGCGCGTCA
>CAZIVK010000154.1:0-4634 GCA_964542515.1 uncultured Oscillospiraceae bacterium
ACCAGTGGTGGTCAGCCCTGAAACCGCTTCGAAATAGGCCTGCGCGAAATTAAGGTCCGGAAAAAATCGATAAAACGGAATTGCGGCAAACACGGGCAGGACCAGCCAGACCATGGCCACCAATAGAAAACCATCTCGCGGCTGAAGCTCACGTTTGTGCCACCA
The DNA here is from genome assembly GCA_964542515.1 of uncultured Oscillospiraceae bacterium. Lineage (GTDB taxonomy): Bacteria > Bacillota > Clostridia > Oscillospirales > JAAYOS01 > CAZIVK01. The sequence goes on from CAZIVK010000154.1 coordinate 166, forward strand.
GGTCAGGCCAAGGATTAAAAGCCCCAGCACCAAGGTGACCATGAAGGCCTCTTCAACATCCGGAATTTGAGTCATCTGTTCAAATTCCTTCTCAAAGCGACGCTCCTGTGCCTTTACCGCTTTCATCTTCTTTTTGAGGAGCCTTCCTCCGTGGGGATCCCCTCTTGAGATCACATTTTGCCTGTGTTCTACTTTGGACTGAATCTGTCTAAACTTCTCCTGTTGCTTTTCGTAATCGGACCGCTCTTTTCTTGCAACCTGCTCCTGGTGTGTCAGCTTATTTAGGCGCTCCTCCACATACTGTTTGTAGGGCATCCTTGCAACAGTGTATCTCGAAAGTGTCTTACGCCTCACCTGTTCAATATGTATGATTACATTGGCGGTCCGCTCTATGAGGACCTCGTCGTGGGATATGTACAGTACAGGGAGTTTACAGGAGTTTATGTAGTCCTCAAGCCACTCAAGTGCATCAATATCTATGTCGTTTGAGGGCTCGTCCAAAAGGAGTATATCTGGGTTATTCATGAGCATCTTTGCTATCTGTAACTTGACCTTCTCCCCGCCGGAGAGCGTGGAGACGAGCTGTTCTGAAAAGAACAGCTCTGTGTTTAACCCCAATTGGAATGCTATGTCTGAGAGCTCCTTTGGAGTCATACTATAGTAGTTTTCAGACTCTGAGCAGAATTCAAGTGCTGACATAGCTTTTTCATCAACACTCAGCTCCTGCTTGAGGTACCCAAACTTTGTGTTTACCTTGATAATTTCACCGGTATGTTCTGTGTATGATTCCACAAGTGCCGGGTCAAAAATAAGTTTTAGTAATGTGGATTTTCCGTTCCCCTCCTCCCCTATTAGCACGGCTTTGTCGCCATCGTTCAAAGAGAAGGAGAAGTCTGTCAATATGGACCTGAGGTCCTTTGAATGTGTTATTGTAAGATTTTTAATCTGCAGCATACCATTATCCTTTACGTGGGGGACAGGTATCTTGTCAAGTCTAAGGTCAGTTTAGCGGGGCTATACTGCCAAACTCAATAGTTGCGGTGTCCCCTAAAAATCCATCACGGTCCTTGGCTTCGGCAACTGTCTGCTCGAGCAACTTAAACGCTGCACTCTCATAAAAATAACTGTAATCAAACCCTTCGAGTGGGATGTCAAAATCAATGGATATATAGTCATTTAGTTCAAGGCCTATAAGAATATCACCTATAGAGCGCAATACGCTTACCTGCTCAGTGCCGTCTGTAACAAATACAGGTGATAGCACAACATTTGAGAAGGATGACTCCTTGCTGCTTTTTACAACAAAGCGCGCACATGGAAGGAACTTATGGGTATTCAACAGCCCCATAAAGGACGCTGCGGAATCATTCAGTTCACCATCTTCAAAAATGCTCAGAGCAAGTGCCGGATCGTGAGAGTGGCTGTGTTCGTGCTCCCCGCAGGAGCAGTTCTCATCATGAACATGGTCATGTTCATTGTTATGGTTATCATTAATCATATTATAAACCTCGTAATACTTTCAGTTCAATTTTTTTAAATACGTCCAAGCAAGTATACCATATATCGTAAATTCAGTCCACACTTAATATACCAAGCCATTTCTTATTTATACTTGAGAAATGGTCTGATTAGGGGTATACTATTTTCTATAAGAATTATGAACGGAGGTTTTTCATGGAGCTTCTTCACAGAAAAAACATGGACCCGGAATACCAGTGGGACTACACCCACATGTATAAGGATATTGCCACTTGGGAGGCCGCTTATAAGGAGGCTGAGGCCGCAGTTGCCCAAATACCTTCAATAGCAGGCACACTTGGTGAATCCAAAGAAAAGCTTAAAGCCGGCGTAGACAAACTTTATGATGCTTCTCAGAAAGTTGAACTGGTGTACCTCTACGCCATGCTCCTAAAGTCTGGAGACAACGGTGACCCAAAATCTCAGGAGCTAGAGGCCAGAGCTACAAACCTATATGTCAACTTCAGTACTTTAAGCGCATTTGTAGACCCTGAAATCCTTGCCATTGATGAGAATACACTCACTGAATACCTGAAAGACGACTCTCTGGCCACATACCGCCACTCCATCTCAGACATCGCACGTGGACGCGCCCACACACTGGACGCAGAGCGTGAAAGGATGCTTGCCATGTTGGGTGACGCCGCCCAGACACCAAAAAACAGCTTCACAATGCTTGAGAGCGTAGACATGACCTTCCCAACTATAAAGGATGAGCAAGGAAATGATGTAACTCTCACCCACGGAAACTTTAGCGTATACCGTGAAAGTAAAGACCAGCGCGTGCGCCGTGATGCATTTGAAAACTATTTTGGTGAGTTCAAAAAGTATCTAAATACTATCGCCGCAACCTTCTCAGGATCTGTAAAGTTTGATAACTACTATGCTGACATGAGGGGCCACAACAGTGCGTGTGAAGCCGCCCTCTTTGGTAATAATGTACCTCTCAGCGTGTATGACAACCTAATCTCCGCCATCCACTCCGGACTTCCAACCATGCGCCAGTACCTTGATCTGCGCAAAAAAGTCCTAAACCTGGATGAACTAAACCTGTACGACCTCTACAGCCCAATAGTGGACAACGTAGATTTCAAAGTTACCTACGATGAATCAAAAGCAATGATGAAGGAAGCTCTAAAACCATTAGGTGATGATTACCTGAAGCTGCTCGATAAAGCCTACGAAGAAAAGTGGATGGACGTCTATGAAAACAAGGGCAAGACCACCGGAGCTTTTTCCTGCGGAGTTTACGGCGTTCACCCATATGTCCTTCTCAACTTCACAGACACCCTTGATGACGCATACACCATGGCCCATGAACTAGGACATGCTATGCACTCATATCTCTCAAGTCAAGCTCAGGACTACGCCAACCATGACTACCGTATCCTTGTAGCGGAAGTTGCCTCCACTGTAAATGAGGTACTTCTTACAAAATATCTCCTCTCCATAGAGACTGATAATAAACGCAGAGCATATATAATCAACCACTTCCTGGAGGGATTCCGTACTACTGTTTTCCGTCAGACACTGTTTGCTGAGTTTGAACGCAAAGTCCACGATAAAGCAAAGGCCGGAGAGCCTCTAACTGCGCAGACCCTATCAAATGTCTACAGGGAACTCAATGAACTCTACTACAACGGTGCCGTCATAAATGAAATTATGGACGTGGAATGGGCCCGCATCCCCCACTTCTACAACGCATTCTATGTGTACCAGTACGCCACCGGGTTTAGTAGTGCCGTTACAATAGCTAACAACATCCTTGAGACTGGTAATGCAGATAATTACCTGAAGTTCCTCTCAACCGGCGGAAGTGACTACCCCCTTGAGGAGCTCAAAATTGCAGGCGTTGATCTAACAAAACCTGATGCCGTCAACACCGCACTAAAAGTCTTCCAGGAGACCCTGGATGAATTTGAAGCTCTTCTCACAGAAATTAGCTAACAAAATAAATATCACCACTCCCATCCAAAACGGGTGGGATGTGGTGATATCACAGACTATTTTATACTTAAAGGATTTTAACACATGACATACACATACAAGACACACGGAACTTGTTCCACAGAAATTGAACTCACCTTAGAGGGCAACATACTCAAGAAAGTAAAGTTTAAAAACGGGTGTGACGGCAACCTCCAGGGCATAGAAAAACTCGTAGAGGGTATGACCCTTGATATGGTAGCGGATAAGCTCTCAGGCATCCCATGTGGGAAGAATTCCACGTCCTGTCCTGACCAGTTGGCCAAAGCTATAAGGTCTATACAAGAGAAAATATCATAATGCATATACAGAACATCTGGTACCACTTCCGTACCATAACAAAACACCGCCATACGGTTATTACACACTGTTTTAAGGCGGGCATAGGATTTCAGGGGCTCTTTCATGACCTCTCCAAGTACTCTCCGGTTGAATTTTCAGCCGGAGCTAAACACTTTCAGGGACATAGAAGTCCTAACGAGGTAGAGCGCGAGTTGAAGGGCTACTCCCCTGCCTGGCTACATCACAAAGGGCGCAACAAGCACCACTTTGAGTATTGGACAGACTATAACCCAACAACACGCATTGTTTCACCGGTAAACATGCCGGTAAGGTTTGTTGTAGAGATGTTTTGTGATAGAGTAGCCGCAAGCAAAATATACAAAAAGGAAGATTACGCCGACAGCTCACCCCTGGAGTACTTCCTTAACTCAAAAGGTAGACGTAGCATACACCCCGAGACATCTGAATTTATTGAAAGTCTGCTGACAATGCTTGCCCAAAAGGGGGAGAATGCAACATTTTCACACATACGGAGCATCCTAAACTCACGTTAACCCTTCTTTGCCATCCAAGCTCCGTAAAAACCATCAACAGCGTCCCAAGCTATAAGAACTATTAACACAGTACCAAATATCTTCTTGTTAATGTTCCACCAGTATGCCAGGTTCTCACTGGTGACGTCT
>CAZIVK010000155.1:0-4561 GCA_964542515.1 uncultured Oscillospiraceae bacterium
ATTATATTTCTGTAACCAGTAATTTATCTGAATGAAATACGCAATCGTTTGCGGAGTTGTCATGAGCTGTCCGTACCATGGAACCTCACTCGAGGTATTGAGAAGGTTCTTTAACTCAGACTTTTTGACTATTTGATGTATGGGGGCCGAGCTATCATGGAGGATGTACTCCAGAATTCTAGATAGCTCCCTTAGGTATGCGGGGTTGTGGGTTTTGGGGTAGGGGCTCTTTTTGCGCCAGAGTATTTCATCGGGTAGAAGCCCGGCCATGGCTTCACGGAGAAGCCCTTTTTCCCTATCCCTGTAGTTTTTCATCTCCCAAGGTACAGCATAGAGGTATTCTACAATTCTATGATCGCAGAACGGTACCCTCACTTCCAATCCGCTGTACATGCTCATCCTGTTGGACCTATCCAGCAGCGTCTGCATAAACCAATCAAAGTTGAGCCTCGACATCTCCTTCATTCTGCCCTCAAGCGCCGTTACACCTTGCAGCTTTGAAGTGTCGGACACTGTTGCAGCATATTTGCCATACACGTACTTCTGTGGGTCAATTTCTTCAAGGAATTCATCTCTCACGAACGTGCTCCTGTAGCGCGTTGTCTGAGCCCAGGGGAACCCGTCAATATTTCTGATGGACTCATCCCTAAACCATGGATATCCTCCAAATATCTCATCTGCGCACTCACCCGAAAGAGCCACCTTACAATGCCGAGCAACTTGCTTGCAAAAAAGAAGGAGCGATGAGTCCACGTCCGCCATGCCAGGCAAATCACGGGCATCCACTGCATCGTATAGCGCATCTACCAACTCGGATGTTCCTATAGTCACGTCGTGATGTTTTACCCCCAGGTAATCATTCATGATTTCTATAAAACTTTCGTCACTGTTTGGCTGGAATTTGCTGGCTTTAAAGTACTTTTCATTGTCTGTGTATCTGACGGAGAATGTCTCCAAACTCTTCCCTATATCCGCAAGGTATTTTTTTGCAAGCACCGATATTAAGCTAGAGTCGAGCCCGCCCGACAAAAACGTACAGACAGGAACATCCGATATAAGCTGTTTTTCTATAGCGTCTGATACCAAATATCGCACCCTCTCAGCAGTCTGCTCAAAGGTATCCGTGTGCTCCCGGTCCTCCAACCTCCAATATTGCCAGTCTTGGAAACCGTCTGGTGTCACTAGAGCACAATGCCCCGGCTTTAGCTCATCAATGCCCTTGAACACCCCATACCCCGGTGTTCTTCCAGGTCCTACGAGCATTATTTCTGCAACAGATGTGGTGTCTATTTTAGGCCTAAACTGAGGATAACTCAGAAGTGCCTTGATTTCAGTTCCAAAGATGAAGCTGTCCCCCGCAAATCCATAAAACAGTGCCTTTATTCCCATTCTGTCTCTGGCTAAAAACAATGTCTTTTCCCCGCTGTCCCATATTGCAAAAGCAAAAATGCCGTTAAAGCGGTCCAAACATCCGCTACCCCACTCAATGTATGATTTTAGTACAACCTCTGTATCGGAGTGCCCTTGAAATGTGTATCCCCCTTTAACCAGTTCCTTTCTTATCTCCTCCGCATTGTAAATCTCACCGTTGTGAACAATGCAGTACTCCTTTTGGCCATACACTGCAACCATTGGCTGTTTCCCAAATTCTTTATCCAATATATATAACCTTGTATGTAACAATGTAACGTGTTCCGAGCGGTAAACTCCGTCCTCATCCGGTCCACGCCTCTTCAACGTCTTAATAACTTTTGCGGCAACTCCGCTGTCCGTTCCCTTAAAGGACCTGCTATAATTTATTTCTCCTGCTATTCCGCACATAAGTTCACCTCACCTCTCTTTCAGTATATTCACAAACAGAGGAATAGAAACAGTATATCGGTGAAAAATAGAGGTAAATCTTAGTAGTAATTTTTTAAGGGGATAAAAATGAAGAACTTTGACACCATGGATGGAAATCACGCCGCGGCACACGCGTCGTACTACGTTACCGATGTTGCCACTATATACCCCATAACACCGTCCTCGCCTATGGCTGAACTGGTGGACGAGTGGTCCTCCGCAGGTAGAACCAATCTTTTTGGCCGGACAGTTGATGTGGTAGAGATGCAGTCAGAAGCGGGGGCTGCCGGAGCAATGCACGGGGCTTTGACCGCAGGGGCACTGACAACAACTTTCACGGCTTCACAGGGACTACTCCTAATGATACCAAACATCTATAAGATGGTGGGCGAGCTCCTTCCGGGCGTACTGCACGTGTCGGCAAGGGCTCTAGCAACACACGCCCTGTCAATATTTGGAGACCACCAGGACGTCATGGCATGCAGACAGACCGGCGCCATCATGCTTGCATCCTCTAACGCCCAGGAGGCCATGGACCTAGGGCTCTCCGCGCACCTCATATCTCTGCGGGCAAGTCTCCCAACCATACATTTTTTTGATGGGTTTAGAACATCCCATGAGTACCAGAAGGTTCGGGTAATAGACACCGATGATGTAAAGAAGCTAACAGACAGAGAGTATATAGATTCCTTTAGGAACAGGGCCCTTAACCCCTACAACCCCGTAATCCGGGGTACCGCGCAGAACCCTGACATCTACTTTCAAGGGCGCGAGCTTCAAAACAGTTACTTTTCAAAGGTCCCGGAGATTGCAGAGCACTACTTGGAAAAACTAAAAAAAGTCACCGGTAGAAGTTATGGTCTTTTTGACTACTACGGAGACCCAAACGCCGAGAGCATCGTAATAGCTATGGGCTCTGTATGCGGTACCGCAGATGAGGCCGTGGACCTTCTACGAGGAATGGGGAAAAAGGTTGGAACACTCAAAGTTCACCTCTACCGTCCGTTCTCAACCGAGCATCTGCTCGGTAGCATTCCACAGTCCGTCCGCAGAATAGCCGTCCTAGACAGGACAAAGGAGCCGGGATCCCCCGGTGAACCCCTCTACTTGGATGTGGTTAAGGTCTTTGCACAGAGTGGACGCAGTCCATTAATTGTTGGTGGCCGTTACGGTCTCGGTTCAAAGGACACTGTTCCTTCCCACATCATATCGGTATTTGAGAACCTGGAGGGGGACTCCCCAAAAGATGGGTTTACAATAGGTATTGTTGATGACGTTACGCACACCTCGCTCCCTGCGTCCTCCCTCAACCCCGACTCAACTCCGGACACCATCAAGTGCAAATTCTGGGGCCTCGGTTCTGACGGCACAGTGGGCGCCAACAAGTCCGCAATTCAGATAATCGGAAACAATACGGACATGTATGTTCAAGGGTACTTCTCCTATGACAGCAAGAAATCCGGGGGCAGTACTGTATCCCATCTGAGATTCGGCAAAAGCCCAATCAAGTCCCACTATCTCATCTATGAGGCGGACTACATTGCCTGCCACAATCAGTCATTCATCAACACCGTGGATGTCCTAAATGGCATAAAAGTTGGCGGGATCTTTGTTCTCAACTGTAGTAGGGATGAGTTTGAACTGGAGGAACACCTTCCCGCAGACATGAAAATGACTATCGCTAAAAAGCACATCAACTTTTACACCATAGATGCCGTCTCTTTAGCCGGTGAGATAGGCCTCGGCAACAGAATTAATATGATTATGCAGGCTGCATTTTTTAAACTTATAGGGATACTTCCCGTTGAGGAAGCTACAACTTACCTGAAGGCCTCGATTGACGAGATGTACGGCAGAAAAGGCAAAAAAATCGTAGAAGCAAACTATATGGCCGTGGACCTAGGCGTCTCGTCGATAAAGAGGATTGATATTCCGGCAAGCTGGGCTGCCGAGACGGCAGAGGTCTCCGCTGACAAATTGTCAAACTCAAAGTCCCCGGACATCCGTCATATCCACCGCACTATGAGCAGACAGGAGGGGGACAGCCTCCCTGTAAGCGCCTTTGTAGGTATGGAGGACGGATCCTTCCCACCAGGAACAACCGCCTATGAAAAGCGAGGTATAGCTGTAAATGTCCCAGAGTGGCAGATAGACAACTGCATAGAGTGTGGTATGTGCTCCTTGGTATGCCCCCACGCCACAATAAGACTATTCTATCTTGATGAGTTTGAGCACTCCCAGGCACCTGCCTCGTTTGAAATGAGGGACGCCGGCGGAAAAGGTTTTGAAAACTACTCCATGCGTGTCCAGGTAAGCCCATATGACTGCACCGGGTGCGGGAATTGTGCAGATATCTGCCCTCCAAAAAAGAAAGCACTTGTTATGAAACCTGCCGAGGAGGCATTTGCATCTCAATCAGACAACTGGCAGTACGCGGTCTCAGTTTCACAGAAGGAAGACCTTTTGGCAAAAAATACAATAAAGGGCAGTCAGCTCCATACGCCTCTGCTCGAGTTTAGCGGTGCATGTCCCGGCTGTGGGGAGACCCCCTATATCCGTCTGCTCACCCAACTTTTTGGGGAGCGCATGATGATTGCCAACGCCACCGGTTGTTCATCAATATGGGGAGCAAGCGCCCCGAGTATTGCCTACACTACAAACTCTGAAGGCAGGGGCCCCTCATGGGCAAACTCCCTCTTTGAGGACAATGCAGAGTTTG
>CAZIVK010000156.1:0-4559 GCA_964542515.1 uncultured Oscillospiraceae bacterium
TCAAAGTAGCCGCATTCCTTAAGGGCCTCAAGATCAACCTTAGGGTTAAATGTTGTAAAGAGATCTTTTACACGGTCAATTCTACCTGCGTCAGTCATTACAAATTGTCTTTCTAGAAAATTATCATAGTTCATACTGTTGCTCCTTCAAATTTATTTGCCTTTTCCATTATTATAGTATGCTCCGTTAACGATGTCAATTGTTTGATTGAAAACGATTGACATACCCTAAATTCAGTGTTATCCTTATTAAAAAGCTATCAAATATTCTAGGAGGATCACTATGAAAATGAACCTAAACGGGACCACATTATCATACCAAGAATTTGGAAGTGGGGACAAAATTCTCATCTCCACTCAGAATTTTTTCTTTAAGGACAGCCACATGGAGCTGCTGGGAAAACCCCCTTATGACTATCATGTATATCTCATCTCAATGCGGGGATACGGTGAGAGTGACCACATCTATAACCAGGAACCTCGTGACATGGTCAAGGTATGGGGGGAGGACGTCCTCGCTTTTGCTGACGCAATAGGCGCTGATAAATTTTACTACTCCGGAGTCTCCCACGGCTGTTTTGCCGGATGGTATATAGCATTCCATCAACCGCACAGGCTCCTTGGCTTTGCTGCAACCTCAGGTATCTGCCAGTTCCGTGCTCCCTCTGATGGCTCAGCCACTCAGCCTCGGAAAAGAGTGGAACCTGACTGGGCTAAAATTGTTGGCAACCGTGAGGAGCTTGCAAAAATGAGTTGGAACACATTTGAGCCCACAAATAACCCTGAACGCCTGGCATTACGTGCCAAGCGTGTGGAGGAACACTTAGATATTATGGTTGGCCGCAGTAAAGAGGAGTTCCAAGTTGCAAACACCGGCATGAGCGGAAGTGATGCCAAAACACAAGAGGAATTTGATCAGCAGCTATCCTCTATGGATGTTCCACTCTTAATTGTCAACGGTGTTCTAGACACTCTATCCACAGTGGAGGCTGCTCTCCATGTAGCTAAGCTAGTCCCCGGAGCAAAGCTAATTACCTACCAACACCTTGGACACGCAGGTCCTGATGAGTGCCCTGAGCTTGTTGCACGTGACTGTGACCGCTTCTTCAAAGATATTCAAGGCAGAGTCCTTTAAAACAAAAGACCACGAATCACCAGTATTGATTCGTGGTCTCTCTTTGTTTCCGCCACTACTATCTTTGCACTCTTCCTGACGCATTACCTGCTGCAAGTTTTTTTACTTCCCCTACAGATACCATATTGAAGTCACCCTCAATGGTCTGTTTTAGGCAGGATGCCGCAACTGCAAATTCTAGTGCGTTCGGCTTTTCAAGTCCGTTAAGGAGGCCATAAATCAACCCTCCACAGAAGCTATCGCCGCCACCGACACGGTCCACAATGTGAATTTTGTACTCCTTAGAGAACATATATTCCGACCCGTCATATAACATAGCGGCCCAGCCGTTGTCACTTGCTGAATATGAGGTGCGCAGAGTAATTGCAGCAAGTTTAAAGGAAAACCTGTCCACAAGCTGTTTTGCAACGCTCTTATATCCCTCATGGTCTAGCATGCCCTTATGTATGTTTGAGCCTGTAGCTTCAATACCAAACACGTCGTATGCGTCCTCTTCGTTGGCTATGCAGACGTCAACATATTGGCACAAAGTGCTCATGGTTTTGTTTGCCTCTTCACGTGACCAGAGCTTACTCCTGTAGTTGAGGTCACATGATATGCTAACACCCAGTTTCTTAGCCGCTTTACAAGCCTCCAAGCAGAGCGCTGTTGCATTCTGCCCCAAAGCTGGGGTGATCCCTGTAAAGTGAAACCATTCGGCGCCTTCAAATATGCTGTTCCAGTCAAAATCGCCCGGTGTTGCCTCAGCTATTGCCGAGCCGGCTCTGTCGTAGATACATAGAGAGCCCCTCTGGGACGCACCCTTTTCAAGGTAATAGATACCAATACGATCTCCTCCGCGGATAATGCTCTCTGTCCCAACACCATACTTGCGCAGACTGTTTACTGCCATTTGACCAATTTCATGCTTTGGCAACTTGGTCACAAATGCGGTATCTATCCCATAACCGGCAAGTGAAACCGCAACGTTTGCCTCCCCTCCGCCAAAGGTGGCATCAAAGCTATCAGCTTGAAGAAACCTACTAAAGCCCTCCGGTGACAGGCGGAGCATTATTTCACCAAAAGTAACTACTCTTGCCATAACAAACCCCCTAACTACTTTAAATGTTCATTATTCAACTAGGTGGATAGCAAATCCCCCAAATTCCTGTTGTAGATACGCAACGGTTATCTTGCCGGATGAGTCGGTTCTGAAGCCGTCCGGTCTAAACTTCAGGCCTTTATTCTCCATGTAATAGATTGCACGGTCTAACGAGTTACACTTAATTCCAATATGACCGTTCTCTCCAAAGTATGGAGCCCGCATAACTTCAACTGCATCCCCTGCAAAGAAAGACTCCGGTTTTGTAACCAAAGGCATCCCTAAGACAGAGCACAGGAGTGAAGCAATGCTCTGCGCCTGTTCACTGTCCTCACTATTGATACCAACATGTGCAAGCTTATACCCAAGCATACTTGAAACTGCTTCCCGAGTAAGCTTTTCTATAGTGGCAAAGTCACCTGAATTGATCAGCTTGGAGCCGACCATCCAACTGCCTCCGCAAGCAAAAACACGGTCAAAGGAGAGATAATCGTTCAGATTGTCCCCATTGATTCCACCAGTGGGCATAAACCTGACACTCTTGTAGGGCGCAGACACGGCACGAAGGTATTTTAGCCCGCCACTGGCCTCAGCAGGAAAGAACTTCACCTCACTCAGACCAAACTCCAAAGCCCGCTCAATATCGCTCGTATTGGACGCACCCGGTATTATTGGGATTCCATTATCAACACAGTACTGTACTACCTTTGGATTGAATCCGGGGCTTACAATAAACTGGGCCCCCGCAGCCACTGCTCTTTTGACTTGTTCAACAGCAAGGACTGTACCGGCGCCAACTATCATGTTCTGCTTGGCCTGAGCAATCATTCTTATGCTGTCCTCAGCCGCTTCCGTCCGGAAGGTGATTTCTGCGCAGTTCACCCCACCGGCAATTAAGGCATCCGCCAACTGAACTGCCGATTCCGCGCGGCCAATCTGAACAACCGGAACTATTCCAATTTTAGTCAGCGTATCAACAATGTTGGTAGTAATCATTTTAGTATTCCTTTAAAGGATATCATTTTTTGTCTTGTCATCTCTTCAAGTGTGCAGACCGCACCCTCTCTACCGAGCCCGGACATGTTATATCCTCCAAACGGCTGGTGGGCCAGTCTGTAGTTGCCGGTACCATTTATTATACAAGCACCTGCAAGAACACGGTTTGCCACCTGCATGGCTTGACGCATATTCTCTGTGATTACACCGGATGAAAGCCCGTAGATAGTGTTGTTGGCTATTTGGATGGCCTCGTCCATGGTCTTAAAGGATATAACAGGAAATACAGGGCCAAACACTTCAAGGTTCCTGGAGATATCCATATCAGGGGTGACCTCAATAACTGTAGGCTCAACAAAAGCACCGTTCCGCGTTCCACCGTACTTAAGTTTTCCACCCTGAGCTATGGTATGCTGGATCTGCTCCTCCACTTCCTTTGCAGCCCATTCGCTTATGACGGGGCCCATCTCCACTGTTGGATCAGATGGATCACCTATCTTAATTTTTGACAGCCTTGCAACCAGTTCTGCCACAAAACGATCCTTTATTCCCTCCTGCACAATAAACCTCTTACTTGCGCAGCAGGTCTGTCCTGCATTTCCAATGCGGCCGCCTAAAGTTTCTGACACGGCAAGCTCAAAATCACAGTCATCAAAAATGATCAGTGGGTCGTTTCCACCCAGCTCAAGGGACACATGCTTGAGAGTTGGTGCACACATTTTAGCAAGCTCTACGCCAACCTCGGTACTTCCTGTAAAACTTACTGCATTTACACGTGGGTCGGATGCTAGCCAAGTTCCAATCTTGCTTCCGCTGCCTGTGAGGCATTGAATTGCATTTGCGGGGACACCGGCCTCAACCAGTAGCTCACATAGGATAAGCGCACCCATTGGTGTGTCAGATGAAGGTTTTAGTATTACACTGTTCCCGGCAACCAACATAGGTGCTGTTTTATGGGCAGCAAGCTCCACAGGGTAGTTAAATGGGACTATACATGCAAATACACCAATAGGTTCATGAATTGTAAATGCTACGTCACCCTCAGAGCGTGGCTCTGCGTTATAGGGCAGACTATGTCCATAGAATGTATTAGCAGCAGAAATATAAATTCTAAATATTGCAGCATTAGCCGCTACTTCAGCGCGGCACTGCTCCATGGGCTTTCCACCTTCTGCGCACATTACAGCTGCTATACGCTCGGTGTTATCTGTTACAAGGGCTGCATATCTCTCCAGAATCTCAAGTTTCCGGTAAAGTGGGTACGCGCTCCACTCCACCTGGCCTTTAATAGCATTTTCTATGGCCTGAAGTGTATCCTCCTCAGTAGCGGCAGGAACTGTAGCAATAA
>CAZIVK010000157.1:0-4553 GCA_964542515.1 uncultured Oscillospiraceae bacterium
ACAGGAGCAGGAGCGGGAGCAGCTACAGGTGCAACAGGTGCGGGGGCAGCGGTAACAGGAGCAGGAGTGGGAGCAGCTACAGGTGCAACGGGTGCAGGAGCTGCAACAGCGCCTGGATTACCAAATGCAACAAGCGGGGTACCTGTATCTACTGCGGCACCGGTAGTAACGAGCAGTGCTCCTACCGTTCCGTCAAAGGGGGCAACAATTTCATTCTCCATTTTCATGGCCTCAAGGATTAGAAGGACATCGCCTTTTTTGACAGTCTGTCCAACGGAGACCTTAAAGTTGAGCACAGCGCCTGGCATTGGTGATACAACAACATCAGCGGATGCATCAACAACTGGTGCAGCTGCCGGAGCAGCAGGTGCGGCAACCGGGGCAGTAGCAGGAGCTGCTACAGGGGCTGGGGCGGAAACAATGGCGGGAGCGGGGGCATAAGCTTCGTACTCGTCTATGAGCATGGCTTCGCCTTTATCCACTTCAACCTCATATGTTCTCCCGTGAAGGGTAACTTTATATTTCATTAAACGTACATTCCTTTCGTTACAGATCAGATAAGTTTGAGCGTGGACTAATTGTTTTCTTCATCTATAAGTCTTATAGATTTAAAGCGCAGCTCGTTGAGTGGTGTCTTAAGTGTGTCAGCTACAATTGCCATAATCATAGCGGCTTGCTTATCCGGAACACTGTGGAGTTTTAGCTCGCCTGCAGAACCGGGTGCCTTTGGGGCCGTTTGAACCGGAGTGGCAACAGGTGCTGCGTTCTGAACAGCAGCGGGGATTTCTACCTGCTGTGTATTGGATTTTCTTGCTCTGACAATCAGAAAAAGAACAATAACTACAACAACGGGTATTAGAACATATAAAAAATCCATACTACCACCTATTCTTCAACAGCTGTGATGGTGTAAACAGACCTGTTTTCCTCGCGCAGATTGCGCTCCTTGAGGAATTTTTCAGCAATAGTTGGGAAGAGTGCATAACTGAGGACGTCCTCATCTGATTTGGCATGTTCACCAATTTCTGCCCTAAAGTTTTCAAATGCGGGTTTTAGTGATTCGGCAAAACGGGAAGTTATGCGGGGCTCATCACCAAGTGCAATTTTAACGATTTCAGGGTCGATGTCTGCAGGAGGAGTTCCATACTCACCGCGGATATATGAACGGATTTCTTTAGAGATGTTTTTATAGCGTTCCCCTGAGAGTACGTTATTAACGGCCTGGACGCCAACCATCTGGCTCATGGGTGTTACAAGTGGGGGATATCCAAGTTCCTTACGGACTCTGGGAGTCTCCTCAAGAACTTCCTCAAGACGGTTCATGGAGTTTTGTGCTTTTAGCTGTGCAATGAGGTTGGACAGCATTCCACCCGGAACTTGGTAGCTGAGCGCGTCTGTCTGTGTACCCATTACGTATGGATCCAAAAGACCGGAAGCGAGGGCTTCGTCTTTAATGGGTTTGAAGTAGTCATTGATCTCTTTAAGAACATCCTCTTTAAGGTCAACTTCATAACCGAGCTGTTTGAGTGAGTATACCATAGACTCAGTTGAGTACTGTGAGGTTCCGCCAGACATGGTTGAAATAGCGGTGTCAATTATGTCAGCACCGGCTTCAACAGCCTTCAGAAGAGATAGAGGAGCAAGGCCTGTAGTGGCATGTGTATGGAAGTCTACAGGAACCTTTACAGTTTCCTTGAGGGCGCTAACAAGATCATATACCTCTTTTGGACCCATTATTCCGGACATGTCCTTGATGCATATTGATGCTGCGCCCATTTCTTCCATCTGCTTACCAAGTTTGGCATAGGCTTCCAATGTATGGACAGGGGATGTGGTGTAGGAGATTGCGATCTGTGGCTCTCCGCCACGCTTAATTGTCTCACTGACGGAAACTTCGAGGTTTCTCAGGTCGTTGAGAGCGTCAAAGTTACGGATAATGTCTATACCGTTATCGATAGATTTAGCTACGAATGTACGGACGACATCGTCTGGGTAGTGTTTGTAACCCAGTAGGTTCTGGCCGCGCAGGAGCATCTGGAGTTTGGTGTTTTTGACGTGTTTGCGGATGTTGCGGAGTCTTGCCCATGGATCTTCATTGAGGTAGCGGAGACAGGAGTCAAAGGTGGCGCCGCCCCAAACCTCTAAAGAGTAGTAGCCGGCTTTATCCATTGTGGTTAGAATATCCTTGAAAGTGTCATAGGGCATTCTTGTTGCCAGCAGAGATTGCTGTGAGTCTCTGAGAACAGTCTCGGTAAATCTGACTTTCATAAAATCCTCCTCGGTTAATTGCAACACACAGAAATCTGCACCTGGCGGAAAGCGGTGTGTAGTTTTAAAATTGAAATAAACATGAACAGGGAATGCCATTCTTCCCCATTTTGTTATTCATTGTAAATTATATCACAAGCACAAAAATAAATAAATAGCCAAACATCAAATTTAACATTTAATTTACGGCAAACATCTATATATAATGTTAATTTACTTTAGGATAAACAATTTTCTTGACATGTAGGGGGTGCGCGTCTCTTCAGAAGCAGCCACTAAAATAGAACGATGAAATAGTTAGACCACACAATGCCTACGGGCATTATTTTCTTGTCAAATTTTGGCGAATATTTGTTGTGTTTGGTTGTGGGATATGATATAATATCATTGTGAGGGGTGTGTTATATGTATTTACGTCAAAGCCACAATAAGAAAACTGGACGAACCTATTTATCTATTGTTCATGGATATCGTGATGAAAACGGGAAATCAAAGCAAAAAACCATTCAAAAGGTAGGGTATGTTGATGAACTTATAAAAGAATATGAAGATCCAATAGCACATTTTGAGGCCGTCGCAGCTCAAATGGAGAAAGAGCGTTTAGATGATAGAACAATTACAATAACTCTAGATAAAACCGAGAAACTTGATGCTAATGTGGCCTATAAGAAAAACTATGGTCACGTAGTGTTTAGCAAGATTTATCATGAGCTTGAGATTCATAAGTTCTTAAAAAATGCTCGCAGGCACAAGAGCTTTAAATTTAATACCGATGCAATTATGAGGCTTCTTGTATTTAGCAGATTGTTGTATCCCGCCTCAAAACGCGCCACGTACCTTAACAGAGATAAATACTTTGACAACTTCAACTTCTCGTTAGATGATGTATATGCTGCATTAGATCATTTCAACGAAAATTGCCAGGCATTACAACAGCATCTCCACGAAAAGGTTACTGAAACTGTTGGAAGGCAGACTGATCTAGTGTATTATGATGTAACAAATTATTATTTTGAGATTGATGAAGAAGATGAATTGCGGAAAAGAGGACCATCAAAGGAGCGCCGCAAGGATCCTATTGTGCAAATGGGTCTATTACTAGACAGAGCAGGTCTTCCGATATCATACAAACTATTTCCGGGTAATAAACACGACTCTCAAACACTAATGCCAGTCTTAACAGAAATAAAAAAGAAGTATGGAATAAAGCGTATTGTTTCAGTAGCAGACAAAGGTTTAAATAGCGGAGATAATATTGCTTATAATACTATTCTTGGTGATGGTTATATCTACAGCAAGAGCATCAGGGGCGCAAGTGCTGATTTTAAGGAATGGGTTCTTAACGAAGATGAATACTATGTTTGTTCTAGTGGGTCTAAAATCAAGTCCAAGATTGTGCCTGACGCAAATATATACATTACCATAGATCAGGAACCAGGCAGTAAAAAGAAAAGAAGAACTATGAAGATAGAGCAAAAGTGGATTGTCTTTTACTCTGAAAAGTATGCCAAACGAGCCAAGTACAAACGTAATGAGGCCATTTCAAAAGCAATTAAGCTGATAGAAAACCCATCCAAATATAAGAGTACTTTTGAATATGGAGCTGTAGGATACATTGAGAATCTAAAGATAGACAAAGAAACGGGTGAGATTAGCAACCCAGAAGAGGCGCTTATTCTGGATTACAACAAAATAGCTGAAGAAGAAAAATATGATGGGTATTATGCCATAATCACAAGCGAGTTGGACACACCGGACATGGAGATAGTAAATAGTTATAGAGGTCTCTGGCGCATAGAAGAATCTTTCAAGGTAACAAAAAGTGTACTTGATGCACGGCCTGTTTATCTCCAAACAGCCGAACACATAAATGCGCACTTTTTAGTATGTTTTATAGCCTTGCTGATAGGACGCATTGTTGAGCTAAAACTTGACGGAAAGTACACTATTAAAAACATTACTGATATTTTGAGAGAGGTTGAGTGTGGTCACGTGCAACAAAATCTTTGGATGTTTTCTTATGCGCATTCTTCTTTTGGAGATTTTAATAAGATCTTTGACACTAATTTTGGCTTAAAAAGTATGACTCTTTCAGAGATAAAAAATAATTTAGGAAAAGCAAAAAAAGCTTAGAAAACACAACAATCTCTCGCATAGATAAAAATCCCACAAAGCCTGTATTTACAGACCTTGTGGGATGCTTTTCATTTTTTTGCATTCTAAAGTGAAGATATATAATGTTAATTTACTTTAGGATAAACAATTTTCTTGACATGTAGGGGGTG
>CAZIVK010000158.1:0-4547 GCA_964542515.1 uncultured Oscillospiraceae bacterium
CTCCATATAAAGGGTTGAGGAGGCGCCACCGTCAAGAGCTAAAGCATCGGTTGCTCCAATTGATAGCAGGTAGTCTGTTATGGCGCGAAAGCTAGCGACAACTGTCCCCATCACCAGACGACCGTCGGGCATAACTGCTGCAAAGGTACGCTGTTGAGATCTATTGATAGCTAGTTTTGGATCGGGGAAAGCGCTGTTCTTTGAAGTGACGTCCTTACCATCCTGCAACAGCCAAGGCCCGCAACCCACAGCGGTCATAATATTGGACCAGCTAGAATTAGTTTCAGGGCGGTTGGCTTCAACTTTTGTGTTGATGTGGGCATTATTACCTTTTTGAGGTTCTATGAAGTTATTGATTGCCGCAGTCCAAGCGGCTTTGTTGTATACAAGCACTTGAGTGCCATCTGACGGTACTGTAAGCACCTTGCCGGATGTAATGTCTGTGATCATATTATTCTTGATATAGACCATTTTTGAGTCAGATGGGATGTTAACCGGATACCCCATGAGGGAGGTGAAAAGAAGTACAGCAGATTCGTTATCTGTATATGTATTAACATCCCACACGTGAACGCTTAGGTTATCACGATATTGTACCGAAGTACTAACTGTTACTTCATCTATGAGTACGCGTCCATCTGATGTAAATCCTATCATCGGCGATATTCCGCCCCCATGAATAACCTTTCCTCCATCTATAAGGATTGCATAAGTTTTTGCGCAGTTGTCCGGATAGATGAGTGCCTTTGATGGGCTGTAGTAGGAGTCAAAAAAACCACCGTTGACAGAGGCGAGAAGTGATTTTCCTGTTTCTGACTTTATCTTTGAGACATGGTTTGCAATTGTCATGTCCTTATTTACAGAGTTACTGCCTATAGTGAGTTCTCCTGTAACACTGCCATCCATTG
The DNA here is from genome assembly GCA_964542515.1 of uncultured Oscillospiraceae bacterium. Lineage (GTDB taxonomy): Bacteria > Bacillota > Clostridia > Oscillospirales > JAAYOS01 > CAZIVK01. Next base: position 909 of record CAZIVK010000158.1, read on the forward strand.
TTACATATATCAAATTTGCGGTTTTGCCTCCAATCGTTGCGGTCTTATTTTCAGTTTTGCCTGCTGCTGAGGAGGGTATTACGAGTGCTGTAATAGCTAGAATAAGTGCGAGAGTCAAAGTTACTGCTTTCTTCAAACTTCTTCCACCTTTACCATTCTTTTTGTAAAAACAATTGACAACATAATAACATTTGTAATTTGCTATGTCAATTCCTATTGACTAATTGCGCAATATGTGGTATGTTTAGTCAGTATATTGGTAATTGCAGTGACGGGGATAAAAAGCTGGGTATACTTTCTCAGAGAGGCATGGACATTGGCTGAAATTCATGCTGTTAGAAACCGGCGTACCGCAAGGTTTATGACCACCCCTGAGCATCCCTCCGAATTTTAGTAGGCGGGGACGTGTCCCGCGCGTTAAGCGGGTCTTGAGAGGCGGCTTAAGCCGCAATCAGGGTGGAACCGTGGTTTTCCCACCCCTGAAGTTTTTACTTCGGGCGTGGGTATTTTTATTTTATAAGGGAGATATCATTATGAGCATATATCTAAAAGATGGCAGTGCGCTTGAGCTCGAAAAGGGCTCGTCCGCTTATGATGCCGCTATGAAAATCAGCGCTGGGCTTGCCAGAGTAGCATTGGCTGCAGAAGTAAACGGGAGTGTGGTAGATTTACGCACCATTTTGAATGACGGTGATAACCTAAACATTCTTACTTTTGACTCTGAAGGTGGAAAACACGCATTTCGTCACACTGCATCCCACGTTATGGCGCAGGCCGTGAAGAGGCTTTTTCCGGATGCAAAGGTTGCTATAGGTCCTGCTATTGATGCGGGCTTCTACTATGACTTTGACGTTGAAACTCCGTTTACACGTGCGGACCTTGACAAGATTGAAGCAGAAATGAAGAAAATTGTCAAGGAGAAGCTACCAATTGAGCGCTTTGAAATGCCGCGTGCAGAGGCCATTGCACTGATGAGAGAGATGGATGAACCCTACAAGGTTGAACTCATAGAGGACCTCCCGGAGGATGCTGTTATATCTTTCTACAAACAGGGGGATTTTGTTGACCTCTGTGCAGGCCCACATACCATGGACACAGGAGTAATTAAGGCATTTAAACTCCTTAACGCCACAGGTGCATACTGGCGCGGGGACTCAAATAAAAGGATGCTCTGCCGCATTTATGGAACCGCTTTTGTGAAAAAAGAGGAACTGGCCGCACACCTTGAAATGCTTGAGGAGGCCAAGAAGCGTGACCACAACAAGCTCGGGCGTGAGCTCAAGTACTTTACTACAGTTGACTACATTGGACAGGGGCTACCCATCCTAATGCCAAAGGGTGCTCGGGTCATCCAGCTGTTACAGCGTTTTGTTGAGGATGAGGAGCAGAAGAGGGGTTACCTCTTAACAAAGACACCTCTTATGGCAAAAAGTGACCTCTACAAAATATCCGGCCATTGGGACCACTACCGGGACGGAATGTTTGTTATGGGTGATGAGGGGAAGGACAAGGAGGTCTTTGCTCTGCGCCCAATGACATGCCCATTCCAGTTTCAGGTTTACCTAAATGAAATGAGGAGTTACCGTGACCTTCCCCTGCGCTATAACGAGACATCCACTCTTTTTAGAAATGAATCCTCCGGAGAGATGCACGGCCTAATCCGTGTGCGCCAATTTACAATCTCAGAGGGACATCTGGCCGTCAGGCCTGATCAGCTTGAGGAGGAGTTTAAGGGCTGCTTGGATTTGGCAATATTTATGCTTGATACTCTCGGATTTAGTGATGATGTAAGTTACCGTTTCTCAAAGTGGGACGAAAATGACCGTGAAAAGTACATCGGTTCCGCTGAGGAGTGGGAGAGTGTTCAGGCTCGCATGAAAGAAATTTTGGATGACATTGATATTGACTACACTGAGGCAGATGGAGAAGCAGCGTTCTACGGACCTAAGTTGGACGTACAGATCAAGAATGTCCACGGCAAAGAGGACACTCTCATAACAATCCAGATAGACTTTCAGCTTGCTGAGAGGTTTGGCATGGAGTATGTTGATGCTGACGGCACAAAAAAACACCCCTATGTTATTCATAGAACATCAATTGGGTGCTATGAGCGGACATTGGCTCTCCTCATAGAAAAGTATGCAGGTGCCCTACCAACATGGCTTGCACCAACACAGGTGCAGGTGCTGCCAATCAGTGAACGCCACCTTGATTATGCAGAGAAGATAGCATCAGAGCTCAAGAAACTGGGCATCCGCTGTGAAACTGATTACCGCAATGAGAAAATTGGCTTTAAAATACGCTCCGCCCAGATGGAAAAGGTTCCATACATGTTGGTTGTGGGTGATAAAGAAGCAGATTCAAATGAAGTTGCAGTCCGTTCACGGTCCGCAGGTGACCTGGGTTCAATGTCTCTTGCTGATTTCATTGCTAAGTTAAAAGATGAAATTGATACAAGAGCCATAAAATAGTTTTTAGGGGGTTTACCTGTACATGAAGATACTCTGGAGAATGTCAAAGGAGGCAAAAAAGTACCGTCTTCTGTTGATTTGTGCCATTGCGAGTACGTTGGCGCTGACGGTTGTCAACTTAATAGCACCTCGGATATTGTCAGATATGATATCGTTGGTTTCTATAGGCCTCACTAGAGAGGCCTTGAGCACAATTTTTAAGTACACTATGATACTGCTTATGCTGTATCTTTCAAAAATACTCTTTAGGTTCATGTCAAACTATCTGTCTCATAAGGCTGCGTGGAAGCTGGTGGAGGAACTCCGTGTAAAGGTCTATGACAAGCTACAGAGTTTCTCTATTGGCTACTACAATGATAAGCAGACCGGAGAGCTCATGAGCCGCGTTACCGCAGACACGGAGACTGTAGAACAGATCTACGCCCACCTCCTTCCCGAAACAGTTACAAACGCCGTGACGTTGGTTGGTGTTACTGGCATATTGCTTGCAATCAACTGGCGTCTAGCGCTTCTAACATGTATCCCAATACCGTTTATTCTTATTTCCGGTTGGGTGTTTTCACATAAGGTGAGGCCAAACTTCCGGATCATGCAAAAAGCACGTGGTGAGATGTCCGCTCAGTTGCAGGACAACTTGTCCGGAATCCAAGAGATCCAGGCCTTTGGACAGCAGGGAAGGGCATCAGCACAGGTTCACGCCAAAGCTAACAAGTTTACTGTTGGCATGCTTCACGCGCTAAAAATATCTGCTGTATTTCAGGAGGACAGATTAGTAGAGCACCTTTCAGCTATAGATAATATAAAGATGGTATTAGACAAAGACATCGATGAGGAAGAAATTAAGAAACAGTTGGCAATGGTGGAAATGCAGGGAGCATTAATTACAAAACCTACCGGTCAACTGTCAGGGGGGCAAAAAAGAAGGGTTGCCATTGTCCGTGCGATTATGGCGAAAAGCGATTTTATATGCCTTGATGAACCCTTTAAAGGATTAGACGTCGAGACAAAACAGAGGGTAATGGAATATGTCAAAAGAAATTTGCATGGAAAGACAGCGCTGCTTATAACCCATGATATGGATGAGCGTAATTATTTCGAGGGGGATTATATCGGGGTAATTCCCGGACCGGTCTGCGAAATTTGGCCGTTTTAGAACCGAAAATTTTAA
>CAZIVK010000159.1:0-4530 GCA_964542515.1 uncultured Oscillospiraceae bacterium
GTAGCAACGATAACGTCATAGTCAAAAAAGTTTTCCTTCTGAATGCGCTCAACCATATCCTCTGCGCCTACGAAGTCTGCACCGGCGTCAATAGCCTCTTGGGCCTTTTCGTCTTTTGCAAACACGAGTACGCGGACTTCTTTACCAGTTCCGTGGGGGAGTACAATTGCTCCACGAACCTGCTGATCTGCATGACGGCTGTCAACACCAAGCCTTATATGAAGTTCAACAGTTTCATCAAATTTGGCTTTAGCTGTCTGTCCTACAAGGTCTAACGCCTCTTTAGCCTCATACAAATTTGTTCTGTCTATGAGCTTTGAGCTCTCTCTGTATTTTTTTCCTCTAAACACTGTTTACCCTCCTTTATTCGCCAACAAGGATGCCCATGCTGCGTGCTGTTCCGGCGATCATGCGTATAGCACTTTCGACAGAGGCTGCATTTAGGTCAGGCATCTTTGTTTCTGCAATTTTGCGTACGTCTTCTTGTGAAATTGTGGCGACCTTGTCCTTATTGGGGACGCCGGAAGCACGATCAATTTTACAAGCCTTCTTAATAAGAACGGCTGCGGGAGGGGTTTTCGTGATAAAGGTAAATGAGCGGTCCGAATATACTGTTATAACTACAGGGATAATAAGACCAACGTCATTTTTTGTGCGCTCATTGAAGTCTTTTGTGAAAGCAACGATATTGACACCGTGCTGTCCGAGCGCAGGACCTACAGGGGGAGCTGGTGTTGCCTTCCCTGCGGGAATTTGCAATTTAATATAACCTACTACTTTTTGGGCCATTGAGGATGGCACCTCCTTGAAAAAATGTGGTGGGGTGCTTCTGCCGGTTAACGGCTAACACTGTTCGGAGATTACTCCTCCCACTTAGCGGGCAGTGCCCGATGTTTCCTAGTCTAGGGTTGCGATTTGATCAAAGTCAAGCTCAACGGGTGTCTCCCTATTAAAGATAGATATGACAACGCGAACTTTTCTTTTTTCCATTGATATGTCTTCAACGGTACCTATGAAACCGTCAAACGGACCGTCATTAATCCTGACGCTATCACCGACCTGGAACGAGACTTTGATTTCGTGCTTTTCAACTCCCAGGTTAATGACTTCCGCCTCTGTCAATGGAACAGGTTTAGATCCGGGTCCAACAAATCCGGTAACTCCACGTGTATTTCTAACAACGTGCCAACTCTCATCCGTCATAATCATTTTAATCATAACGTAGCCGGGAAAAACTTTTCTTTCAACCTCTTTTGTCTTGGAGTCTTTAATTTCAGTGACCATTTCCGTAGGAACGTTCACGTCAAATATGAGGTCATTGAGTTTTCTGTTTTCAACGACTGTAAGAATTGTTGCAGCAACCTTGTTCTCATAACCGGAATATGTGTGTACTACGTACCATCTTGCTTCGTCAGGCATTTCTAACTCCTATCCTTTTCAGCGGCCGAGTCCTACCAGTAGCGATACACCTTGTGTAGCGGCAACGCTGAACAATGAAATAATTGCGCCTACAACCAGAACGGTAGCAATGACAACACCTGTGTTGTTGACGACCTGCTTAAACGACGGCCAAACGACCTTTTTAAGCTCGGCTCTCATTTCACGGAAGAACTTGTTTGTCCTCTTCCAAATGCGGACGAAAAATTTAGGCTTCTTGTCTGTTTTCTTATTATCTGCCATGTCGTCCTCCTATTTCGTTTCTCTGTGAGCTGTGTGCTTGCGGCAGAAACGGCAATACTTATTCATTTCAAGACGATCTGGGTTATTCTTCTTGTTTTTAACCGTATTGTAGTTACGCTGCTTACAGTCTGTGCAGGAAAGGGTTATTTTGACTCGCATCTACGGCACCTCCTTAGAATTTTGGACTAATTTGCCTCCCTTTATCTTCAGGTTGGTTCCTATTTTATGCAACAAAAAAAGAACCCCTGTCAAAGGTAGGATAACTATATCACACATCCCGCCCTCGGTCAACAACTTTTTCGCAATATTAACAGTATTTTATGAATGAATTTAGTCCCTTATGCGGAGGGGAAAAGCTGGGTCATAGATAGAGTCAATTTTTATGGCATAGGAGGTCTCATCCAATATGTCCTGATCTGTTATGTAATGGATATCCAATAGTCCATCTGACCGATAACCCGTCTTCAAGTAATTCATTTGTGATAAAGCCACACTCCAACCCTCGAGCCAATCAGAAAGATGTTGCTTCTGGGTAGCGGTACCATCAAAGTGAATAATAAGGTCAATATCACTATTGCACCTTGCCGAATGGTTATTTGTACTTCCAATAAGATAGATACCCTTTACTCCGTAGAAGTGCATATCCATCCCAGCGGCAACCTGCTCAGCCATATAGTGACGCCACTTCCAGCCCTGGTCATCTCTGCTGTCCTCTATGGGCTCAGATCCCTTCTGGTCATATCCGGGTGTATCCATTGACTTTGAGGGAGAGGCAAGGTATGCTATTGCTTTCTCCAAATCAGCATTCATTAAAACAACTAATTCTTTATTAAAGTAGGCCTCCTCAACCTGAATTACTTTAATCACATGACTTAAGTAGGAGTAGGATGGGGCCATCTCTTCCAAGGCGTTATGCTTACCAAAGAAGGATCTATTAAAAACAATCTGTTTATCTTCAGGATAGAGGGGAAGGTACTTTATGTTCTCCTCCACCAAGTCCTGAAAAAAGTGGGTGCCAAAGGATAACTCCGGTTGAAACTTTGATTGCTTGGCCGCAATCTCTATTAGCATGGCTGTGTTATTTATGTCAGAATAGGCAACAGGAACTCCAAGCTTAATGTCGCCACGGCTACCCCATCGCCCAGGGCCCATCAAAATAAAGCTTTTACGGGGAAGTATGCTGTTTAGATAACTGATTGCATAAGATACGTTTACTAAATCCTCGCGTCTCTCTAATGCTGCATATTCCGCAGGATCCACGTACACTACAGTCTTAACCCCGGTCACCTTTCCATTGGAAACATACTTGTCTGCTGTAAAGATGGTCTTGCTGATAGGTATATCAGGGGGGATGGCAACAGGCTTATTGTCGTAACTTCTGCTCTGAGGGCGGCATTGCAGCAAGTATATGTTCTCACCATCACTGGCAAATTCTATGTCTACGGGATACCCTAACTTCTCTTTCAGCAGGTCTAGCACAGTTTGAATCTGCTTAATAATGGATGTTTTCCTGATTAGGTGTTCAAAGGTTATGACAAGCTTATCTGATTTGAAGTTTGTTGTAAGAGAATTTGCTCCTACCAAGATGTCCTCTTTCAACACAGATGCAGCATAGTTAATATGCGGTATTTGATGTCCGTACTCCTTAATTACCTGAGCTATAGGAAGGGTTAAGAAGCGGTTATTTTCAATATCCAACACATCCATCATCTGTGGGGAATACCTAACCTGGTCATCCGCCGTCTGATTTACCGGAAGATTAGGTTGGCCGGGTGATATCAAAATAGGGTAGTCGTCACCAATCCGGTCAACTGCCCTGGTTCCCAGACCCACGACCATTCTTAACAAGCCATCTTCTCTCCTAATTCTAGGAGACCAGCGGAACTCATTATTACTGAAAGCAACACCTGAATAGAGCGGAAAGAAATAGGGCCCTACTCTAGTCCCGACCACCTCTTGGATTAATATACCCATATGCTCAGAGCAGTCAATCAGGTTGCGCTCTTTGCGATATTGAATAGAATCTGGGCTGAATAAGGAGGCATAAACTTCCAATATGCTCTCTGCCAGTTTTTGAAGTCTTTCCGCCTTAGTACCGGAATTTGTTAAAAACAGACTTTTGTATTTCCCCGAAAAGGAGGTGTCAACCTGATCCTCCAATACGCTTGAGGAACGGACAATTAAAGGCCTATCACCGCAGGACTCCAATATCTCTCCCAATTCATTTAGAATGTAAGAGGAAAACGTTGAGTTTTTCATCATATGGATAATTCTGGGATAGCTTGTTCTTATCTCAAGAATGTCCCTATACTTGTGTTCGTTTAGTTCATCCAGACCATTCCGCTCAATCAGATTTGTTAATTCATCAGAAGTAACATACCAGGTTCTAGGCGACTTGATATTGGACAACTCAGGATACTCATCAATATAGGAGGATACAATCTGATTTGCAATAAAGAACCCGGTACCTTTACCCCCTATCTTCCCTATACTTTTAGGTGAGCTGACCACATTACTAAGAAGGTCACGAAGGGCAGCTATAGATACATACTTTTGAGCACTTGTAACCATTTGGGGTTTATCTGTAAGGAACCTCTGTATTAACTCCACTGTCAGCCACCGCTTTGTAGCCTCACTTACCATATCGCTACCCTTGACTGCATCTATATACTGGGACAGCGCATGGACTATGTCTTTTATGTCGGCGTCCTTTTTATCTATCTTCTTAATTAGCTCATAGGTCTTTTCCTGATAGATCCACAAATTTATGTTCTTATAGATAGACGCATCGTTCATACAGGATGTAGCATGAGGAAAGAGTATCTGACTTAGGCGTATATAGTCAAAAGT
>CAZIVK010000160.1:0-4499 GCA_964542515.1 uncultured Oscillospiraceae bacterium
GAGCTTTTTTAGCTTTTCCCTTTCCTTTTTCCCAATGATTATTTTACACTAAGTGCTTTGCTATATATTATAAACTGTTGCTACCATTCCCTTTCCAATTCCTTTAACCGGAGTCGCCTTAAAGCCTGCCTTCATGTATAGCTCCTCTTTTCCGGGTGCTGCAAACAGACTTACGGTGGCATACGCCCCAACGGGTATCATCTTTTTGACCGATTCAAGAGCGTAGGTCAAAAGGGAGCTAGCTATTCCTCTGTTCCTATATTCAGGCACTACCATAACATCAGCAATAACAAAAACAAAGTTTGAATCACCAACAATCCTTAGCATTCCAACAGTATTTCCATCATCTTCAGCCGTTAATTTAAGTAGTGAACCCGCCAGAGCCCGCTTTAACATTCCGCTATCAAGTAACTCATAACCGCACATCAGTCTTATGGACTGAAATGCTGTCATTTTTAGACGGTTTTCTCGTATTTCTATCCCCATATCCGCCACCTCGCAATATAATGATTATATATGACACATATACTTTATGCAATTAAAAAGCACATGTTTCCTCCTTGCTCCTATTAATTAGGAGTGGGGGGTTGTAAAACTACCCATTATGGTATAAAATAACTCTGCTGGTTGCCCAATCAGTAAAGTAGATCCATTACAAAAAACCTGTTAGGGGGGTTACCTGTGCGAAAAGATCTTGAAAAAGGATTCCTGGACATTTCACCTGAAGTTATTACCACCATCAGTGGTTATGCCGCCACCGGATGCTTCGGCGTTAAGGGTATGGCTCCGGCATCTGTAAGTGACGGTATTGTCCGTCTCCTTAAGAAAGAGTCCTTGTCACGAGGAGTCCGTGTTACCTCTGAGGATGATTCCTCAGTTAACATTGAACTGCATATAATTGTACGTCACGGCGTGAATATTTCCACCGTAAGCCGCTCAGTCATGAGTACAGTGCGCTATGTAGTGGAAAATCTAACCGGCATAAAAGTCAAAAACGTTGATGTCTGCGTTGACTCTATAATGGCGGACTAATTGCCGGCAAAATCATATTCTATTCGGGGGTGCTTTCTTCAATGGAGCGTATAGATGGTTCAGCGTTAAAGCGGATGATCATTAATGCCGCAAACGCTGTAGAACTAAATAAACAAGTTTTAAATGAACTAAATGTCTTTCCTGTACCGGACGGTGATACAGGCACAAATATGTCTCTCACAATCAGAGCTGCCGCTAATGAGCTTAACGGTAAACCTGAGGAAGTGGGAGCTATAGCTGACACCGTGGCCCATGCCATGGTACGCGGCGCACGTGGAAACTCCGGTGTTATAATGTCTCTTCTCTTCAGGGGTTTTGGCAAACGCCTTAAGGACCTCAAAGAGCTTGATGGCAAAATTTTTGCTGAAGCCATGCAGTTAGGTGTGGAGTCAGCCTATAAGTCCGTAATGAAACCTGCTGAAGGAACAATCCTAACTGTTTCAAGAGTGTCCGCTGCTAAGGGCTTAGAAGTTTCAGCGGAAAATCCAGATATTGAATATGTAGTGGCAGCTATGCTTGAATCCGCTGAGGTGGCACTTGCTGAGACTGTCCATCAAAACCCTGTTCTTGAAAAGGCCGGCGTGGTTGATGCCGGTGGAAAGGGGTACTGCATTATTATTGACGCCATGTTAAAAGCTTTGCGGGGTGAAATCATTGAGGCCTCCGCAGACTCACAGTCGGAGAACACCGCATCCTCCGCAAATTTCAGTGACTTTAACACTGCTGATATCAAGTTTGCATACTGTACAGAATATATCATCAATGTTGAAAATGAAAAATCTCCCGAGAGGCTACGCGCCATACTGGACTCCATGGGTGACAGCCTCGTTTTTGTTGATGATGAGGATATCATTAAGATCCATGTCCACACAAATGATCCGGGGCGTGCACTCCAAGAGGGCCTAAAACACGGCTCCCTCACTAAGATTAAAATTGAAAACAGGCGGGAGCAGCACACAGAAAAAATTATTATCACCGGCATGGACCCCGTAAAGCCCGGTGAGCGCTACATTGCTAAAGCTGAAAAGAAATACGGCATTGTAGCTGTTTGCGCAGGTGATGGCCTGGGCACCGTCTTCCGTGACATTGGAGCAGATACAGTTGTTGAAGGTGGCCAAACAATGAACCCAAGTACGGAGGACATCCTCCGCGCTATAGATAAAACCCCTTCGGAAATTGTCCTAGTATTTCCAAACAATAAAAATATTATTATGGCTGCCGAGCAGTGCATTGCAATGTCCGGAAAAACAGTCATAGTTATTCCTACAAAGTCAGTTCCTCAAGGAATTGCAGCTCTCCTGAGTTTTGAACCTGATCTTGAACCCAGCCAAAACAGAGAGCTTATGAATGAAGCCATAGCCCGCGTGCGTACCGGTCAGGTGACATACGCATCAAGGGACAGTCTCTTTGACGGCAAAAAAATAAAAGCCGGTGACTACCTCTCCCTGCTTGAGGGTGAGCTTACCACCAGCAGTAAAACTCTTCACACGGTCATCCGCAGGCTCGCTAGGGAAATGTCCCGCAAAAGCGCTGAATTTATCACCATATTCTACGGCGCCGGTGTTGATGAGCAGGACGCTGAAGAGGTCAAAGCAATCTTTGAAAAGGAGTTTAAGGACTCTGAGTTCACCCTTCTATACGGTGGTCAGCCTGTCTACTCCTATCTAATATCCGCAGAATAAAGTCCTACGGACTTGTACCATGTACAGTATGGAGGCAAGTATGGGAACTCTAAATGCAAAAATAACTGAAATCAAGGGTATTGGTCAGAAAAAGGCTGGGCTTTTTAATAAGCTTGGTCTTTTCTCGTTGCGCGACCTCATATCCTACTTCCCCCGTGCATACCAGGACCGCACCCATATCTCAAAAATAAAGGATATTCTCTCCGGTGAGGATATCTGTATTGAAGCTGCCCTCATCTCTCCCCCAAAGCTCAGCAACATCAGAAAAGGCCTCTCACTTGTTAAATTCCGTGTGTCAGACGGCACCGGACTCCTTGATATAACATACTTCAACCAGCCCTGGGTCTCAAGCCGGCTCAAAACAGGTGAGGAATATGTGTTCTATGGAAAAGTTGGGGGCAACCTCATCCAGAAGTCCATGACAAACCCTGTCTTTGAAACATCTGACTCAACACCTAAACTGACACGTAGAATTACCCCTGTTTATAGGCTTACAGCAGGTCTTGGCCAGCAGTTCCTGTCTGATGTAATATCTGAATCCCTTGAACTGGCTAAGAATAGCTTCCCTGAAGTGCTCCCTGAAAGCATACTATCTGCATACAACCTTGCACCGGCAAAATACGCATACCAAAATATTCACTCCCCACAATCAGCAGAGGCACTTGAAATCTCAAGGCGCAGGCTGATTTTTGAGGAGCTCTTTATTTTAACAATGGGTCTGAGGATGATGAAAACCCCAATAAATACTGTGGGTCTCCCAATGTCCCCTCCCCCACCGGACCACTTCCTCAGCAAATTACCATTTAAACTTACCAAGGCTCAGCTACGCGTCATCTCAGATATCTCTGAGGACATCAGCTCAGGCCGCCAGATGAACCGGTTGATACAGGGGGATGTTGGCTCCGGCAAGACGCTTGTGGGCGCTGCAGCCGCCTGGTTTGCCGCTTCAAACGGCTACCAAACAGCTTTTATGGTTCCCACTGAAATACTTGCGTCTCAACACCTAGAGGAGCTTGAACCACTTTTTGCTAAACTGGGACTACGCGTTGGAATCCTCTCAGGATCTATGACCGCAAAAAATAAGCGGGATGTAAAGGAACTCATCCGTACCGGGCACTACCACCTAATAATAGGTACACACGCTCTCATCACAGATAACGTTGAGTTCAACAAACTGGGTCTCATCGTAACAGACGAACAACACCGCTTTGGTGTCAAGCAGAGGTCCGCCCTTTTTGAAAAGGGCAACTCTCCTCATGTGCTTGTCATGTCCGCTACGCCTATACCTCGCACCCTTGCACTAATCATATACGGGGACTTGGACATCTCCATTATAGATGAACTCCCTCCCGGCAGAACTCCTATAGAGACCTTTGCAGTTGATGAGGCTATGCGCGCCCGCATCAATAAATTCATCCGCAAGTTGGTTGGTGAGGGCAGGCAGGTCTATATAGTTTGCCCCTTGGTGGACGACCCCGAAGGCCTTGATGATGGCAGAAAGGCCGTGGAAGCATACGCAGAGCAACTTGCAACAGACGTCTTCCCCGACCTCAGAGTCTCTTTAGTGCACGGTAAAATGCCCCAAAAGAAAAAGGATTCGGCTATGGCTGACTTTGCATCACACAAAACGGACATCCTTGTATCAACAACTGTTATTGAGGTAGGAATAAATGTCCCCAACGCAACCCTAATGATTGTAGAAAATGCAGAGCGCTTTGGGCTGTCCCAACTGCACCAACTCCGTGGACGTGTGGGACGCGGACGCCACAAGAGCTACTGCGTGCT
>CAZIVK010000161.1:0-4479 GCA_964542515.1 uncultured Oscillospiraceae bacterium
TTCCTTATTATTAGAGCTTTGAATTGGTTTATTTTTATCATGTCTGTACTAAGTGCTGTGATATGTCCGTTAACATCCTTCTCAAGGCGTATCAAGTCGTTATAGTTTATTTCCGCTGAGGATATCTGACCGTTGATTGCATCATTTATTGCCTTACCAGCCAGGTAATTTACTCTTGCATTTGCAAGGCGCTCAACTACAGGGGAAAGGCGTGATTCAAAATATAGCGCCAGACCAACAATTATAATGAGCACAACACCAAACCGGACTAGCCTCCTCGCCTTTCCGGATTTTCTGCGCTGCTTTATTCTCGCGGGGCGGAAACGAACTCTTCTCCTTCTCATTCATATCCCCCATATCTCCAAAAACTATTTCTCACACTAGCTTATGCCGGACAGTTCAGATATGTTACAATACAGCCGTATATTTTAAATTTCTGCGGAAATGATTATATTGAGTGAAAAGGAGGTGTGACCTTGCTGGTAATTTTTTTCCGTTCAATTATTCTGGTGACCTGTGTCCTTATTGCCTTGAGAATCCTTGGAAAGCGCCAAATTGGTGAGCTGGAAACATCGGAGTTTGTTGTAACACTGGTAATATCTGACTTGGCTTCAGTCCCAATGCAGAATATTGGTACGCCCTTACTGCACGGTATAATACCCATACTGACTATGGTGGGTCTCCAATTCCTTATAACTTTTGGAATACTAAAAAGTATAAGGTTTAGAACACTCATGTCCGGAAAACCGAGCATAGTAATTCAAGAGGGTGAAATAAAGCAGAGTGAGCTAAAAAAATCAAGGTTGACCATTGATGAACTATTGGAAGAACTGCGCACCCAGGATGTCCTAGATCTGTCCACTGTAAAGTATGCAATTCTTGAGACAGGCGGTGATCTGAGTGTCATTAAATACGCAGATTTAAGAACTGTGACAGTCAAAGATATGGGAATTCATACCGAAGAAAAGGGTCTGCCAATAATACTGATAAGCGATGGAAGGTACCTCGACGAGAACATCGAAATCAGAAACATTACAAGAAAATGGGTGGACAACTACCTAATAAAAAATAAATTACCCGACCACAAGGGCATCTATCTGATGACACTCGATGAGTCGGGCAAAGTATATATATCACTTAAGGAGAGGAACAGATGAAACATTTAACCATTAGTCTTGCTGTCCTACTTATAACTCTATTGCTCTGTGCTTTGAACTACAGATATGTCAAAATTAGCATTGAGGAGTTGATTGACGGGCTCGACAAAATTGAGGAAAGTGTAAAGTCTAATAGCTGGGATAGGGCTTTAGAATTGACAGATGAGTACGCCGACAAGTGGCTAAAACGTGAAAGGTTCTATCTGGCTGTTCTGTTCCATGACCACGTTGATGACGTTGGGTTGGCCTTTGCCCAGCTACGTCAGGACGTAATGGAGAAGAATGCAAGCTACTCACTTAAATCCATTATAATTGCAAGGACCATCCTTACGGACATTATTGATATGGAGGCCTTCAGAATTGAGAATATACTATAGGGTCAGTTCAAATCCTGAGAGAATTGCAGAAAAAAGTTCCTTGACCCCACCTTTAGACTTGGCGGAGTAGGGATAGAGGCCTATTTCCTCTCCAATTCCCAGAGTGCTGCGGATAACCTCAAGGTTTCCCGCAAGCTCGGACTTCTTTACAGAGTCTATTTTGTTTGCACCAACTATATAGGGCAGCCCCGTCTGCTTAAAGTAGTCACACATAATACAGTCGTCCTTGGTTGGTTTATGTCTTGCGTCAACCAGGAGGATAAAGGAGTTACAGACCCCGGGAGTGGCAAAAAAGTCCTCCATCAGTTTGCTCCAGCGGTCCTTCATATCAAAGCTTACCTTGGCGTAACCATACCCGGGCAGGTCAACAAAATATAGCTTTTCATCAATAAGAAAGTAATTTACAAGTGCTGTCTTTCCTGGGACTACACTTACACGGGCAAGCTTTTTCCTGCCCAGTAATGCATTTATGGTGGATGACTTGCCCACGTTTGACCTTCCGGCAAACCCAATTTTAGGTATTGCGTTATGGATAAAGCCCTTCCTCTCCGCTGAGGACTTGATAAACTCGATGTTGTGTATATTCAGTTTCATCTTATTGGACCTCCACTTTGCGGATAAGGGCCTCTTCAATGACTGTATCAGCGTTGTCTGCAAGTACAAATGTCAGCGCTTTTCTGACTGTGGGATCAATTTCATCCAGATCTGATTCATTCTGTGAAGGGATTATTACCTTTTTAATTCCATTTCTGAAAGCTGCCATAGTTTTTTCCTTGAGGCCGCCTATAGGGAGCAGACGTCCACGTAAGGTGATTTCCCCTGTCATGGCAACGTCCCCATGGACAGGTAAACCAGTAAGTGCAGAGATCATAGCTATGGTTATAGTTATACCGGCAGATGGACCATCCTTAGGAATAGCACCCTCCGGAAAGTGTAGATGTAGGTCCTTCTCCTTGTAGAAGTTGGGGTTAATACCTAGGAGCTCAGCACGACTGCGTATATATGTTATAGCGGCTTTAGCAGATTCCTTCATGACGTCACCGAGATTGCCTGTAAATTCAACTTTACCGCTGCCCTCCATAACTCCTACTTCTGCTTCAAGGATCTCTCCGCCTGCAGAGGTCCATGCCAGTCCGCAAACTACGCCAACTTCATCCGGCCTGTTTTTGAGTTCCGGTTTAAACTTTCTGACACCCAGGTACTTCTCAATTTCACCGGGATTTACCTTGACGCTTTTTACATCCGATGTAGCCAAGATACGCGCCACCTTGCGGCACAGTGCAGCAAGCTCACGTTCCAGTTGACGCACTCCGGATTCTTTTGTATAACATACAATTATTTCACGTATTGTGTCATCTGTGATCCTGAGCATACGCCTGTTGAGGCCATGCTTTTCAAGCTGCTTGGAAAAGAGGTGCCTATTTGCAATCTGGAGCTTCTCTTCATCCGTGTAACTGGTAAGTTCAATAACCTCCATACGGTCAATCAAAGGCCGGGGAATGGTGTCAAGTGTGTTGGCTGTGGTTATAAAAAGGACATCTGACAGGTCATATGGTATTTCTACATAGTGGTCTCTAAAATTGATATTCTGTTCTACGTCTAGGACCTCGAGGAGTGCCGATGCGGGGTCCCCTCTAAAGTCGTTTCCAAGTTTATCTATTTCATCCATGAGTATAACGGGGTTTTTACTACCGGCCTGGATAACTGCATTAATAATTCTACCGGGCATAGCGCCAACATAGGTGCGCCTGTGTCCTCTTATTTCAGCTTCATCACGCACTCCACCGAGTGACAGCCTGCTGAACTTACGCTGTATAGCTTTGGCCACTGAGGTTGCTACAGAGGTCTTACCGACCCCTGGGGGGCCCACGAGGCATATAATTTGACCCTTAAGTCCGGGCGCCAGCTTCTTTACAGAGAGGAACTCAAGGATTCTCTCCTTGACCTTTTCAAGTCCAAAGTGGTCCGCGTCCAGACGCTTTGAAGCCTTATCAATGTTCAGCTGCTCCTTAGTCAGATTGCTCCAAGGGATTTCTAGGCAGGTGTCCAAGTAAGTGCGTATAACGCCTGCTTCAGCTGAGCCTGCATGCATGTTTACAAGTCTGGCTGCCTCTTTGAGGAGTTTCCCCTCATGTTGGGATTCTAGGTGCAGAGCTATGATTTTTTCACGGTATTCATCCTGGAAGTCAGGAGTCTCCCCGGCTTCCCCAAGCTCTGCCTGAATGGCTCTCATCTGCTCACGGAGGAAGTATTCACGCTGGTTTGATACTATTTGATCACGCACCTTGCTCTGAATGTCACCTTCAAGCTCTAAGAGTTCCGTCTCACGGTAAAGAATCCCGCAGACATCCTCCAGGCGCAGTGATTTATCACTATTTTCAAGTATGCGCTGTTTTTCCGTGTGCCTGATAGATATATTCTGAGCAATATAATCCGCAAGAAAGCCTGTCTCACTGGCTGCTGCCACATTTAGCATAACCTCACCGGTCATACGGGGTGCAGCTTCAGCATAGTCATCAAAGGCCTTTTGTGCTTCACGAATAAGAGCTTCGCGCCTCTTAAGGGAGTGTTCGCTCTCAGTTTCCTCCATGCGCTCTACTTCTACCACATGGTAGGGGTCAACCTCAACCACATGCTCAAGCTTTGCCCTATAAATACCCTCCACAATAAGCCGGATGTTTTCACCGGGTAGCTTAAACATCTGGCGAACTTTGGAGACTGTTCCAACTGTATACATCTCGTCAATTTCAGGGTCATCATTTCTGATGTCACGCTGGGCTACCAAAAAGATTGTCTGTTCACCCAACATTGCCTGCTCCAGGGCTTGTACTGATTTCTCACGGCCCACATCAAAGTGTAGGATCATGTTAGGAAAGACAGTCAGTCCCCTAAGCGCTATTAGAGGCATCTTGCTATTTATATCTATTTCATCTTTAAGTTCAAGT
>CAZIVK010000162.1:0-4415 GCA_964542515.1 uncultured Oscillospiraceae bacterium
TTGCTCTTTTTGATGATTCCTCAGACAAGCTGCATTCGTGCCGCAGAATACTTGATGTTAAGAAGGGGTCGCTCGGGCTGAGGCAGAGCGACGCTCTTTTCATGCATGTGGCGGGTTTGGCGGATCAGGTTGAGCTACTGTCACAAAAGATATCCCTCAGTGATATTTCTGCAGTTGCGGCCTCCAACCGTCCAAGGGATGTGGATGGATCCTATATGCCTTGCTTTCTTGCAGGCCTTTCCCACGCGCGTACATTGTCTCTGGTTATGGATATTCCGCTGTATACATTTTCACATCAACAGGGGCACCTTGCTGCAGGAGCTAAATCTGCGGACAGGATGGACCTTATGGAGAGGGAGTTCATAGCCCTCCATGTATCCGGTGGCACAACCGAGGTGCTCCACGTAACTGCTCCCCCTGATAGGATACTTGCAGCGGAGCGCATCGGAGGCAGCACTGACCTCGCCGCAGGACAACTTATAGACCGCTGCGGTAAGCTTCTCGGCCTTAGATTTCCCGCAGGACCGGAGTTAGAAAAACTGGCAAACACATCTAGCAGTTCTGAATTCTTTGTACCTAAGAGCCGTGGCCTGGAGTTTTCTCTCTCCGGGTTGGAGAATAAAGTAAATGCTCTCAACAAATCTCAACAATCCTCTTCAAATATTGCGAGTTTTGTGATAAAATCTTTAATTGAGACACTCTCTTACGCGGTTAGAGAGGCCTTGTCTGAGTTTCCCGGACTACCTGTCCTCTGTGTGGGCGGAGTAATGTCCAATGTGGCTATACGCACAGAACTTCAAAACAGGTTTGGTTGTGTCTTTGCCACCTCTGAACTCTCATCGGATAACGCCGCAGGCATAGCTCTGCTGTGCTACCTGAAAAACAAAGGAGGACACTGAATTAATGCCTAACAACACCATTTATTCCGTTTCGGACATAAATGCACAGATGAAAAAGTTGATAGATTCCGTCCCCGCATTTGGAGACATATTTATTAGAGGTGAACTCTCAAACTATAAAGTTTACCCTTCTGGTCACCACTACTTCACATTGAAGGATGAGGGTGGCGTACTTAAAGCAGTTATGTTTCGTAATGAGTCATCTAAATTAGCATTTCGGCCGGAAAGCGGCATGAAAGTTATTATTCGTGGAAGAATCACTGTATACCCACGTGACGGCGTGTACCAGCTCTATGCCAATGAAATGATTGCTGACGGTGTCGGAGCTCTCTACATCGCCTATGAACAGCTCAAGGAAAAACTCCAGAAACTCGGCATGTTTGACAGTTCAACAAAGCGTCCGCTTCCAAGGTACCCCGGTACAATCTGTCTAATTACCTCGTCGGCCGGAGCCGCTGTCAGAGACATGCTACGTATTTTGAAAAAAAGATTCCCTTTAAGCGCTGTGAACTTACTCCCTGTACGTGTGCAAGGTGAAGAAGCCCCCTTGGAAATAGCTGTTGCCATAGCATACGCAAATGAACACTCCTTGGGTGACTTAATAATAACCGGCCGTGGTGGAGGTTCCATTGAGGACCTGTGGGCGTTTAATGATGAGCGCGTAGCAAACGCCATATATAACTCACAAATCCCGGTCATATCTGCCGTGGGGCATGAGCCGGACTATACCATAGCTGACTTTGTAGCGGATGTACGGGCGGCAACACCTTCAAATGCCGCTGAAATTGCCGTCCCGGATTCTGATGAACTGCGTATTCGCATAAAGTCCATTGAGGCCCACATAAACTCGGTGATGGACAGGATTATCCGTCTGTCCCGTAAAAACCTCACTACCATTCATGAAAAGAGAGTTTTACAGAGTCCGCTAAACTACATCCAGGACAGGAGAATCTACTTGGATATGGTCCACAGCTCATTTGACGCTACTTCCCAGCGCTTTTTGTCCGCACATAAGGATCGCTTTGGAAGGCTGGCAGTAGCTCTTGACGCAATGAGCCCACTGAAGGTTCTCGGAAGAGGGTACTCGTTAGTTACTGATAGTGATGGAAAGGCTGTCTCATCATATGAAAATGTTGTTCCCGGTGATGAGGTTCTTGTTCTACTGGGAAGCGGATCGTTAAACTGTTCAGTAACAGGTGTCTCGGAAAATTATTAAAAGGTCCGGAGTATACCGGACAGGATGGAGTATATAGATGTCTACTACAATGAATTTTGAACAATCAATGACTAGACTTGAGGAGATCGTCAAGCTGTTGGAACGAGGTGAGGTCTCTATAGAGGAGTCCCTTAAACTCTTTGAGGAGGGGGCATCTCTCATGAAGAAATGCAACAAAATACTAGATGAAGCCGAACAAAAGGTCTCCCTTATTATGAAGGGGAGCGGAGGAGAGCCCCAGGCAGTTGATTTTAACGAGGAGTCCGCTAGGTAACATGATAAACTTTGATGAGCGCTATGAGGACTACGTCTCCAAAATTGAAAAAGCCCTAGAGGACTATTTTATTAATACTCCAACGCACCAGGCCAAGATATATGAATCCATGAAATATAGTCTTATGGCACCAGGTAAGCGGATACGCCCTATACTGCTTCTTGAGTTTTGCAGAATAGCCGGTGGAAACTTTGAGCTTGCCATGGACTACGCCTGCGCTATAGAAATGATCCACAGCTACTCCCTAATTCATGATGACCTCCCCTGTATGGACGATGACCCAATGCGCCGTGGAATGCCCACAAATCATATTGTCTATGGAGAGTCCACCGCTGTCCTTGCTGGTGACGCGCTCTTAAATGCCGCCTTTGAAGTAATGCTCAGGTCGGATAAAGTTTCACCGGATGTAAAGGTTGCGGCTGCTCAGGCTATTGCTGACGCATCAGGTGCCCGCGGCATGATCGGTGGGCAGATACTTGATATGGAAAATGAAAACAAGACAGTTGACGCTGAACGTTTACTTTTGACAGACACTCTAAAGACCGGAGCGCTGTTCAAAGCCGCATGTGAAGCGGGCTGCATCCTTGCCGGTTCCAATGAAGCTATGAGGCAGGCAGCAGTCAGTTTTGCTCAAGCTTTTGGTGTCTCTTTTCAGATAATGGATGATGTGCTTGATATAACCGGAAGTCCCGCAGAGTTGGGCAAATCAATTAATTCTGACTCCAACAAGGGTAAGGTGACATACGTGGACGCCTACGGGGTTGATGTTTGTAAAGAGATGGTTACAACTCTCACTGCTCAAGCAAAGGAGCATCTATCCGCCTTTTCTGACACCTCTTTTTTGAGTCGACTAATTGACAAGCTTGCCGCACGCAGATCCTAATTTTTGCTATAAATTCTGATTGGAGACCACAGATGATATATACCGAGTTTCTAACTCGTAATCATATTCTTAATGTTGCAATTGTGGCCTGGTTAGTTGCACAGATATTGAAAATTATTATTGAAGTAATTGTTAATAGGAAGTTTGACTTTAGACGTATCTATGGATCCGGAGGAATGCCAAGCTCTCACGCCGCTTGCACTGTTGGGGCGGCGGCCTCCACATTTAAAGTCTGTGGTGGCACATCCCCTGAATTTGCACTTGCCACTGTATTTGCATTTATTGTCATGTATGATGCGTCAAATGTACGCCATGCAGCTGGTGAGCAGGCAAAGATCTTGAACTATATGATATCAAATTGGAAGGATACAACTCCTGAAATATTTGGACGGGAGCTCAAGGAACTGTTGGGACACACTCCGTTACAGGTTGTCGTAGGAGCGGTGCTCGGTCTAGTTATAGGGTTACTGATGTAGTGAGTACTACCGGTTTTGAGGTAAAAGTATGAATTATTTAGATTTTATTGAAACCCCTGAGGATGTAAAAAAATTAAATATAGATCAATTAAACAACCTTTGTTCAGAGATCCGCTCTTTTCTCATTGAAAGTCTGTCTCACTCCGGGGGTCATCTGTCCTCCAACTTAGGCGTTGTTGAGCTGAGTGTAGCTCTTCACAAGGTCTTTAACACATCTGTTGATAAGCTCATCTTTGATGTAGGTCACCAATGTTATACACACAAACTACTTACCGGCCGTGCTGAGAGCTTTAGCACACTTAGAAAGCTGGATGGGCTTTCAGGATTTCAAAAGAGGCATGAGAGTATACATGATCCTTTTGGAGCGGGACATGCCTCCACATCAATTTCAGCGGCACTGGGTATGGCAAGAGCTCGTACGCTCAAAGACCTTGGTCATAACATAATTGCCGTAATAGGTGACGGTGCCCTCACCGGCGGCCTTGCATATGAGGCCCTGAACGACGCAGGGCAGAGCAAAGAACCTATGATAGTTATTCTAAACGACAACAATATGTCAATTCAAAAAAATGTTGGTGGGGTAGCGAAACAACTCGGAAGGCTTAGACTAAGACCCCAGTATTCAAAATTTAAAAGCCGCTTAACAAAGACAATGGACAGACTTCCC
>CAZIVK010000163.1:0-4412 GCA_964542515.1 uncultured Oscillospiraceae bacterium
TAGTTTCAGAGGATGCGGATTTAACAATCTCATCCCTGGATCTACCGGAAATATACAGTACACTCCGCAAAAACGTAACATCGGCCACAAAAAGCATAAAGGTGTCCAATCTCGGCACATTCTGTATCTCTGAAAGCGGAAAAAGTTCCGGTAGACTTGCCGGTAAAATTTCCATTGTCACAGGAAGTGCCCAGGGCTTTGGTGAGGGAGTTGCATCCCACATGGCAGCGGAAGGCGCACACCTTGTAATAGCGGACCTCAACATAGAGCTGGCTGAGCAAATAGCCTCCAAGTACAACTCTGAATATGGCCCAAATACAGCTGTAGCCATAAAGGTGGACATCTCAAACGAGGAATCCGTAGAGCAGCTAATCTCTCAAACCGTCCTAACATTTGGTGGACTTGACATATTTGTTGCAAATGCTGGCGTCCTCCGGGCAGGATCCCTCGATGAAATGGACGTCAAGTCCTTCGAATTTGTCACAAAGGTTAACTACACAGGCTACTTCCTCTGCGTCAAATACGCATCAGTCCCCATGAAAATCCAACACTCTTTTGCACCGGGCTACATGGCAGACATTATTCAGATAAACTCAAAATCCGGTCTGGAAGGTTCCAAAAAGAACTTTGCCTACGCCGGCAGCAAGTTTGGAGGCATTGGCCTGACCCAGTCCTTTGCTAAGGAACTTGTGGAGTTTAATATCAAAGTCAACTCCATATGCCCCGGAAACTTCTACGAGGGTCCCCTCTGGTCAGATCCGGAAAAAGGCCTCTTTGCCCAGTACCTACAGGCAGGCAAGGTCCCCGGAGCCAAGACCTTTGAGGATGTCAAGAAGTTTTATGAGAGCAAAGTCCCTATGGGCAAAGGTTGCAACCCCATTGATGTGGCGCGTGCGCTCTTTTACTGTGTAGAGCAGCGCTATGAGACCGGCCAAGCTATCCCAGTAACCGGCGGTCAAGTCATGATGAATTAGGGGGCTCGCAATGGATCAGGAAATACTCAGACTATCAGACCCGGATGAAGGCATACGTCTAGACGCTCTAAGGCAACTTAGCAAATCAGGTGACAAACCAAGTACAGGCAGAGATGTAAATAACCACATCCACACCACCTACTCCTTCTCTCCATACAGCCCAAGCTCGGCCCTGTGGCACGCCTACATGTCCGGACTCTGCACTGCAGGCATTATGGACCACGACTCGGTCTCCGGACTTCGTGAATTTATTGAGGCCGGACGTATCCTCTCCTTCCCAATAACCTGCGGAGTAGAGTGTAGAGTAGATATGCGCGGTACCGCCCTTGAAGGAAAAAGTATAAACAACCCGGACCAACACTCGGTGGCATATGTAGCTCTCCACGGTATCCCACACAGTCAAATTGATACTGTTGACCGCTACCTCGCCCCCTACAGGGAAGCCCGCGGCCTACGCAACCGCAAAATGTGCTCAAACCTCAACAGCATCCTAAACCCCTACGGTATAACACTGGACTACGATCTGGACGTCCTCCCACTATCAATGGCACATAGAGGCGGATCTGTCACAGAGCGTCACATCCTGTTTGCAGTTGCTAAAAAGATGTCAGAAAACCCTGGACCCGGACAGGAAACCATAGATCTTCTGGAATCCATGGGTGTAGCACTAAGTCCAAAACAGCACACAATGCTATCAAATGCCAAAAGCCCATACTACGACTACGACCTTCTAGGCATTCTTAAAGGTAGCTTCGTAGAAAAGTTCTATGTGGACGCCACAGCCGAATGCCCCAAAGTAACAGAACTGGCATCACTGGCAAATGAAGTAGGTGCAATCCTGGCATATGCATACCTTGGTGACGTAGAGGAATCTGTCACAGGGGATAAAAAGGCTCAACGTTTTGAGGACAGCTACCTGGACCTTCTTTTTGAAACACTACACAGCCTAGGTTTTCACGCTGTAACCTATATGCCCTCCCGCAACACTCCACCGCAGTTGGAGCGCCTACGCAAGCTCTGCGCAGAGCACAACTTTTTCCAAATCAGCGGCGAAGACATAAATCAGCCCCGTCAGGAGTTTGTCTGTAAAGCAATGCGCTCACCTGAGTTTTCAAACCTATTCAGCTCCGCATGGGCCCTCATAGGTCATGAGCTTGCTGCAACAGATGACATATCAAAAGGTATGTTCTCACCACAAAATATTACAAAACCCCTGGATTCACGCATAGAAAAATTCAAAAACATAGCTCTCAAACACTATACATGAATGGAGTTTTTATATGAAGATATACGGAAAAACCGCAGAAAGCACCATTGCAAATGCCTTTGAAGCTGCCAAAGAGACCTACGCAGCCTATGGTGTCGATGTAGAAAAGGCCCTGGAAAAGTTTAAAGATATCAGCGTATCAATCAACTGCTGGCAGGGCGATGACGTAACAGGCCTCGAAGCTGCAGCAGGAGGTGTTTCCGGCGGAATCATGGCAACTGGAAACTATCCCTACAAAGCCACAACAGGTGACCAACTCCGCGGCGACCTAGACAAAGCCCTAAGCTTGCTCCCAGGTAAACACAAAGTTAATATTCATGCATCATACGCAGAGCTAGAAGGCGCTAAGGTTGACAGAGATGAATACGATACCGTGCACTTCAGCAAGTGGATAGAGTGGGCTAAATCCAGCGGTATAGGCCTAGACTTCAACCCAACTACTTTTGGACATCCAAAAGCCGTGGGTGAGCTCACACTCTCAAACCCAGACTCTGCAATCCGCAAGTTCTGGATAGACCACGTAAAACAGTCCAGGAAAATTGCCGAGGACATTGGACGTGAACTAGGACAGGTTTGTGTAAATAACGTCTGGGTTCAGGACGGACTAAAGGACTTCCCTGCAGACCGCTTCTACTACAGATCCCTCCTCAAGGACTCACTGGACCAAGTATTTGCCGTAAAACGCGACCCCTCCCTCATGCTGGACGGCGTTGAATCAAAAGTCTTTGGTGTAGGCGCAGAGAGCTACACAGTTGGCTCACACGAGTTCTATATGAGCTACCTCGGCCATGCACAAGCTGGTCTCTATCCGGACCTCATGCTCACAATGGATATGGGTCACTACCACCCCACAGAAACAATTAACGACAAACTAAGCTCAGTTCTTCTCTTCTCCAAGAATGTACTTCTCCACGTTAGCCGTCCGGTCCGTTGGGACTCAGACCATGTGGTTGTATATACTGACGACCTCAACGACGTCATGCGTGAACTTGCTCGCATGGACGCATATAACCGCACCTTCATTGCACTGGACTTCTTTGATGGAAGTATCAACCGCATCGGCGCCTGGGCTATCGGAACTCGCGCAACCCTTAAGTCAATCCTCGGTTCACTGCTTGAGCCTTCAGCACTTCTTAAGGAAGTAGAGCTTAGCGGAGACTTCACCACACGTCTGGCACTTACAGATGAGTTCCGTGTGCTCCCTGTTGAAGCCGTTTGGAACATGTACTGCCTTAGAAACAATATCCCCACCGGAACCACCTGGCTTGAGGAGATCAAAAACTACGAGCGCGATATCCTCTCAAAAAGAGGTTAAGCCATGGACTTTATTCAGAAATATTCCACAGGGCTGAATGACTTCATCACCCTCTCCGCATCTTCCGGAGACCGCGCAGACTACGTTCAAGGTGGCGGTGGAAACACCTCCGTCAAACTGGATGACACCCTTATGGCCATAAAGGCCTCAGGCTATCGCTTAAACCAAATAGAAAAGGACAACGGCTACGCTGTTCTGGACTATGCAGATATCAGAAAGTTCTACGCATCCCCCAAGCCTGAAGGTGACATAGAAAAAGCCGGATCGGAAGCAGCCAAAGCCGCAACACAAGTAATAGAAGGCATTCCAAGCCTACGCCCCTCCGTTGAAGCAGGCTTCCACTCCCTTCTAGACCGCTTTGTCCTCCACACCCATGCCGTTTACGCAAACCTAGCCTGCTGCTCAGCAAACGGAAGACAAATTATTGCAGATACACTAAAAGACAAAGGTTACGTCTACGCTTATATCCCCTATATTAACCCAGGTGCCGAACTAACCTTCGCCATAGCAGATGCCATCCAGGAGTGTGTAAATACCTCAGGTAAAAAGCCAGAAATTCTATTCCTGGAAAATCACGGCTTCATAGCAACCCACGACAACCTGGAACGTTGTATAGAGACACACGATCAAGTTAACAACCTCTTGGCTGAAGCCTTTGGAACTCACGGTACTTCCTTCCCAACAACAGCCGTCAAAGCAGAAAAGGACTATTTCGTATCAGACACACCATGGCTAAAGGAACACCTTAAAAACCCCTCCTCCATAGGAGAGGAATCCTACACCATGATGTTCTTTGTAGATGACTCCCTTTACCCAGACCAGATGGTCTACCTCAGCGGCGCACTGGAACTTCTCA
>CAZIVK010000164.1:0-4411 GCA_964542515.1 uncultured Oscillospiraceae bacterium
AGCAGGCGCATTTGTTTGCGGTGAAGAGACTGCACTGATGAACTCCATAGAAGGCAAGAGGGGCGAACCCAGACAGAAACCCCCCTTCCCGTTCCAGAAGGGCTTGTTTGACATGCCCACTATCATAGACAACGTGGAAACCCTCGTAAATATCCCTGCAATCATACTTAACGGAGCAGATTGGTACGCGGGCTTTGGTTCTGAGAGCAGCAAGGGTACCAAAGTTTTTGCTCTTGCAGGTGATATTGCAAACACCGGTATTGTTGAAGTGCCCATCGGCGTATCGCTGGGAAATATCCTGTTTGATATCGGCGGCGGAGTTCCAAACAAAAAGCAGTTCAAGGCCGTTCAACTCGGTGGACCGTCCGGCGGTGCTATAACAGCTGAGAACCTAAATACACCAACGGACTACAATAGCCTCAAGGCCCTAGGTGCAATCATGGGTTCCGGAGGAATGATTGCCATGAACGAGGACACCTGTATGGTGGATACAGCTCGCTATTTCATGGACTTTATTCAGGATGAGTCCTGCGGAAAATGTGTTGCCTGCCGCATCGGCACTATGCGTATGCTCGAAGTACTTGAGAGGATCTGCGCAGGTCATGGCCAGGATGGTGACATTGAGCTTCTTGAGGATCTGGGTGAGACAATTCAGCAAACTGCAATGTGCGGCCTTGGCCAAACAGCTCCAAATCCGGTGCTGAGCGCAATAAAGAACTTCCGCACAGAATTTGAAGAACATATAAAGTATAAATACTGCCGAGCCGGCGTATGCTCTGAACTATTTATTTCTCCCTGTGAAAACACCTGTCCCGCAGGCATCAACGTTCCCGGCTATACTGCTCTGGTAGCGGAAGGCAGGTTTATAGACGCCTACAACCTTATAAAGCAGGAAAATCCTTTTCCAGCTGTCTGCGGACGCGTATGCACAAGACCCTGCGAGAGCAAATGCCGCCGCGGCTCCATTGACGAGCCTGTTGCAATCTGTGATATCAAGCGTTTCGTAGCCGATTATGCCCACAAACATGAGACAGAGTCCATTAACGACGTCGTGTTCCCTAAAAACGGAAAGAATATTGCAATAATTGGAGCGGGCGCGGCTGGACTTACCTGCGGCTACTATTTAGCCCGTATAGGTTATGACGTGGATGTCTATGAAGCGGAAAATGTAGCAGGTGGTGTGCTAGCATTTGGAATTCCCGAATACCGCTTACCAATGAATGTTCTACAGCATGAAATTGAACTGATTGTCAGGGAAGGTGTAACCTTGCATCTCAATACAACGGTTGGCAAAGATATAAGCTTTGATAAATTAAAAAGGACTGCCAGCGCTGTATTCGTATCTACTGGTACTCAGCTCCCACAGCGTGTCAACATTGAGGGCGAGGACCGGCCAGGTGTAATCCACGGCCTGAACTTCCTAAAAGCGGTCAACCTCGGGAAAACCCTAGATCTCGGTGAAAAAGTGGTGGTAATTGGTGGTGGTAACACAGCTATCGACTCTGCCAGAACTGCTCTCAGGTTGGGCGCCAAAAACGTCACAATTCTTTACCGCCGCACCAAGAGTATGATGCCGGCCTATGATTCCGAGATTCAAGAAGCCATCGACGAGGGCGTCACAATCCTTGAGCTGACACAGCCTGTGCGCTTCACTATTGCCAAAAACGGAAAGGTAAACGGTATAGAGTGCACGCGCATGGAGCTTGGACAATTTGATTCCAGCGGTAGACGGAAATCAGTACCGGTAGAGGGATCGCATTTCAGCATTGACGTTGACACTGTAATTCCGGCCGTCAGTCAGTATGCCGACCTGCCCTTCATCCCGGCAGAAAATATTGGACTTACACCTTGGGGCACCTTTACCGTGGACGACGACAGCATGATGACTACAATGGATGGCGTTTTTGCTGGTGGAGATGTAGTACGAGGCCCGGATACCGTTATTCGTGCCATAGCCGACGGCAAGAAAGTCGCCATGGCAATAGACAAGTATCTCGGAGGCAGAGGAATTTTGAACAAGGGATCTGAAATAAAGATTAATCCTGTTATTGATGACGACGAGGTAGTTGAGCTCGGACGTTATCCTCTGGATATGCTTGAACTAAGTAAACGTAAGGAGACCTTCGACGAGGTTGTCCTAGGTTACCATAAATTGACGGCAATTGCGGAAGCCATGCGTTGCCTACACTGTGAAAGGAGGTAGAGTCGTATGATTAATCTGACAATAAACAACCAGAAAATTGTTGCAGAAGAGGGACTGACCATATTAGAAGCCGCAAAACAGAACAACATCCACATACCAAGCCTTTGCTACATGAAGAATGTTCACCAGATGGGTGCATGCAGGATATGCGTCGTAGAGGTTGAGGGTGCAAAGACCCTACAGGCCTCCTGTATTACGCAGATAGTGGACGGCATGGTTGTCAGAACAAACGTCGACAGAGTTCGTAATGCGCGCAAGATGCTCTATGAACTTATGCTCTCAGACCACTCGCAGGACTGCTTGACCTGCGCTCGGAACCAGTCCTGTGAATTTCAAGAGCTAGGTAAACTTCTAGGCGTAGACGACTCCAGGTTTGAAGGCAAACGCTCTCCGTTCCATGCGGATGCTTCTGTTTCAATAACACGGGACATGACCAAGTGCATCCTTTGCCGCCGCTGCGTTACAGTTTGCAATGAAATCCAGCAGGTCGGAGCCCTCAATCCGCAGAACCGCGGCTTTAATACGGAGATATCTCCTGCCATGAACCTTCCACTAGGGAGTGTCAATTGCGCTCTCTGTGGACAGTGTACCGTTGTGTGTCCTGTAGGTGCCTTAAAGGAAACAAGTTCTACAGGGGTGGTGTGGGATGCTATCAACAATCCAAAGAAGCACACAGTGGTTCAGGTGGCTCCTGCGGTACGTGTTGCCCTAGGCGAGGAGTTCGGCATGCCCGCCGGATCAAGAGTGACAGGCAAAATTGCTGCAGCCTTTCGTAGGATGGGCTTTGACGATATTTTTGACACTAACTTTACAGCCGACCTGACGATCCTTGAGGAGGGCACCGAATTTTTAACCAGAGTAAAAAACGCCCTCACCGGTAATGATGTAACTCTTCCCATGATTACAAGCTGTAGTCCCGGTTGGATCAAATTTATAGAGCATAATTTCTCAGACCAGCTAGATCATCTCTCCACCTGTAAATCTCCCCATACAATGCTCGGAGCACTGGTAAAATCCTTCTATGCCGAAAAATCTAAAATCAATCCAAAGGATATGTTTGTAGTTTCAGTCATGCCCTGCACAGCAAAGAAATTTGAGATTGAACGCGATGAGATGAAAAACAATGGCTACAAGAATGTAGATGCGGTCATAACAACACGTGAACTGGCAGAAATGATAAAATCTGCGGGTATCGACTTTGCCGGGCTTGATGACGAAGATTTTGATAATCCGCTGGGGATGTCCACCGGTGCTGCAGATATCTTTGGACTAACCGGGGGCGTTATGGAAGCTGCACTGCGTACGGTATATGAGGTCGTGACAGGTAGAGAGCTCCCGTTTGACGGTTTGCACGTCACACCCATTGTTGGCCTAGAGCAGGTAAAGACTGCCACCATAACATTTAGCGGCACACTACCTGAATACAGATTCCTGGAAAACATTGACGTAAAGGTTGCCGTAACCAGTGGACTCGCCGGAGCCAGAAAGCTTATGGATGAGATCAAAAATGGGGCTTCCCCGTATCACTTCATAGAGGTTATGGGTTGTCCCGGTGGATGTATCATGGGTGGCGGACAGCCAAGGAGCAGCGACCCCGACGTACGTGAAAAACGCTTATCCGGCCTCTATAGTGAAGACGAGGCAAAAAAACTCCGCAAGTCACATGAAAATCCCTATATCAGCTCTCTTTATGAAGAATATCTCGGAGAGCCCAATGGTCATAAGTCACACGACCTTCTTCATACGCACTACGTCAAACGCGGTAAGTTCAACGAGCTGACAGATGAAAACTTTGTTGTTGATATTGATGACTTCACAAAACGTAGGTCTGCCCAGGTGCAAAAACAGGACGTCAGTGTAAAAACTGTCGCAAAACTTCCACCTGAAACCCTATCACCGAGAGTCTTTGAACTGGAAGCAGAAAACAGAAGGTTGAGCACAGAACTGCAGGATACCCTGGAAACAGTGGACATCATGAAATCAGTACTAGCAAGGTACACCAAACAGGGATAGAGTAAAACATATTCAAAAAACACGGCGCTCAGACCGGTGCAAGATCCCCGGCCAGGCGTCGTGTTTTGCAATACAAGCTAATAATCTATTGCATTTTTGATTCTTTCGTAATAATATTAATACAATTAATAGAATATACATCATTTACTATAGCATAATGTTGTGGAGGAATAGAGATGGACAGAGAGAAAATCT
>CAZIVK010000165.1:0-3084 GCA_964542515.1 uncultured Oscillospiraceae bacterium
GAGGCTGGGGCTCTTCCTGAGGTATATGTCAAGGTAGCTGAAGCCAATTACAATCTGGAGACAGGTAGGGCCTCAACTATTGGTGAAGCCGTCCGTATGGCGGGTATTAGCAGGAGCGCGTACTATAAATATCGTGACGTTATTAAACCCTTTGTAAACACATCTGATTCCCATATGGTAACCCTCCACATGATACTGGAGGACGCCCCCGGTGTTCTATCCGGGATTTTAAAGGAATTTGCTCTGTCTGAGGTGAATATTCTGACTATAAATCAATCTATACCTATAAACGGAGTGGCTTCAGTAAC
This sequence comes from uncultured Oscillospiraceae bacterium, assembly GCA_964542515.1. Classification (GTDB taxonomy): domain Bacteria; phylum Bacillota; class Clostridia; order Oscillospirales; family JAAYOS01; genus CAZIVK01. The sequence continues at coordinate 309 of CAZIVK010000165.1, forward strand.
TATATCTGCTGAAAATGACGGCTCGCGTATGAGTGTGGAGGAGCTGATAACCAGAATTCAGAACCTTAACGGTGTTGCAAAGACGGAAATCATTGCGGGAGAGAGGTAAGATTATGATATATGCCGCCATTTTAGGGCTTGGTGTTGTGGGATCCGGTGTATTGGAAGTTATGGAAAAAAACTCCTCACATATTGCCATTAAGAGCATGGAGGACGTCGCTATTAAGTACATCCTTGATGTGAGAGACTTTCCGGGCACCCCATATGAAAAGCTGATCGTAAAGGACTTTTCAACCATTGAAAGAGACCCTGAGGTCCGTATAGTGGCTGAAACAATAGGCGGAACAACTGTTGCCTATGACTTTACAAAGCGGGCGCTTGCAGCAGGGAAGCATGTTGTGACATCCAATAAGGAGCTTGTTGCCAAGCATGGATTTGAGCTCTTGGAGCTTGCAAAGAAAAACAAAGTTAATTACATGTTTGAAGCCAGTGTTGGGGGCGGGATTCCCATAATCCGGCCGCTAATACAGTGTCTTTCCGCTAATGAAATAGATGAAATTTATGGCATTATGAACGGAACTACAAACTATATTTTGACACAGATGGTTGATGAGGGTCTATCCCTTGAAAAAGCACTTGACGACGCACAGCGGTTGGGTTATGCTGAAAGAAATCCTGCCGCAGATGTAGAAGGTCATGATGCCTGCCGCAAGATCAGCATTCTTGCATCGCTCTCATTTGGCCACCACATCCATCCCGAGCAGTTGCATGTGGAGGGAATACTTGGAATAACCTCCGCTGATGTCCTTAATGCCTCACAGGCGGGTTATGAAATAAAACTATTGGGGCGCTATGTCCGCATAGCTGAAGATAGGATCTGCGCATATGTGGCTCCACATCTGGTGGGTAAGAAGAACATTTTAGCCGGAGTGGATGGTGTTTTTAACGGTATAGTGGTCCGCGGAAATGCTGTAGAGGACGTTATGTTCTATGGCAAGGGGGCAGGAAAGCTTCCAACAGCCTCCGCGGTAGTGGCTGATATTATTGACGCCGCCAGACACATTGATAAGACTAAGAATACAATGTTATGGGAGGAAGGCGGGGACTTTGTAGAGGATTACCGCATACTTACAGGAAAGTACTATGTACGTGCATCGTGTGCGGTCGCAGAGGCTGATCACTTGTTTAGCAACATCTCGGTAATTTCTGAATCTCAAGATGGTCGCTCTGCGTTCCTTACAGAAACCATGTCGGGCTATGAGTTTGAGGAGAAGATCGCAAAGCTCGGGGAAGTAGCTCAGGTTCTGTCAACAATAAGAGTTCTTGCATAAAGAACTTCCAACAAATAAAAACCTTATATCTGGAGGCAAACATGGGAGTAATTGTACAAAAGTTCGGTGGTAGCTCTGTGGCTAACGCTGAAAAAATATTTAACGTGGCACGGCGTATTATTGAGACATATGATGCCGGAAATGATGTTGTTGTGGTACTCTCCGCTCAAGGCGACACAACAGACGACCTGATTGAAAAGGCCAGGGAGATCAATGAAAACCCCTCCCGCAGGGAGATGGATATGCTACTCTCAACGGGTGAGCAGATTTCAGTTTCCCTCTGTGCCATGGCCATAGAAAAGCAGGGTTATCCGGTTGTATCCTTAACCGGTTGGCAGGTAAACCTACAGACTGACTCCAATTATGGTAATGCAAGAATTAAGGCCATAGTGGGGGAGAGGGTCCGTGCAGAGCTTGATCGCCGTAATATAGTAATAGTGGCAGGCTTTCAAGGGATTAATAAGTTTAATGACGTCACAACTCTGGGCCGTGGAGGGTCTGACACCACAGCGGTTGCTTTAGCCGCAACGCTTGATGCAGACCTCTGCCAAATCTATACAGATGTGGATGGCGTGTACACCGCAGACCCTAGAATAGTTAAGGACGCTTCAAAGCTAGAGGAAATAACATTTGATGAGATGCTGGAGCTCGCCACATTGGGTGCTCAGATTCTTCATAACAGGTCTGTGGAGATGGCAAAAAGATTTGGTGTACATCTAGAGGTTCTGTCGAGCATTGAGCATAAATCCGGTACAATAGTTAAGGAGGTTGTAAATAGAATGGAAAAGGCTTCAATAAGTGGGGTAGCTAAAGACGATAACGTTGCCAGCATAGCTCTGGTAGGTCTCCAAGACATTCCAGGCGTGGCATATAAGATATTTTCTCTTCTCTCAAAGAACAGGGTTAATATTGATATTATCCTCCAGTCAATCGGACGTGAATCAACAAAAGATATTACTTTTACAGTTGCTAAGGACTATGTCTCCACAGCGGTGAAAGTACTAAATGATAACAAGGAATCCTTTGGGTTCGATGATGTAAAGGTAAATGACAAACTATCAAAGGTCTCAATAGTCGGTGCAGGTATGGTAAACAATCCAGGTATTGCATCAAGGATGTTTGAAGCACTGTACAATGTTGGCGTTAATATTCACATGATCTCAACAAGTGAAATAAAGATTTCCGTACTGATAGATCTGTCGGACTCCGAAATAGCAATGAAGGCGGTACACGATAAATTCTTTACCCACCGCTCCCACTAAGTAAAACAGAAAGCGCATAACGGTAAAATTACCGCTATGCGCTTTTTTAATAACCTTTTATTCATCCGGAGTTGGGGAGGGGGTTGGGTCCGGAGTTGGGTCCGGAGTTGGATCTGGGCTTGGAGTTTCCGGGTTCTCCGGATTCTCCGAGTTGTCCGGATCTTCTGGGTCCTCCGGATCAGG
>CAZIVK010000165.1:3184-4401 GCA_964542515.1 uncultured Oscillospiraceae bacterium
CCGGGTTCTCCGGATTCTCCGAGTTGTCCGGATCTTCTGGGTCCTCCGGATCAGGTGAGGGCTCCGGTGGTTCGGCGTGCTCGGTACAGAAGGTGTTGTGTGCAATTCCGTCTTTCCCGAGGTTAGATCCTACCCTGAAGCTGTCACTTGGGAGTAGAGCATCCGGGTCCTGATAGTTGCGAATGGTGAAACGCTCATCATTTAAGCGGACTCCCTTTATTGGGAAACGGCGGTCCAGGTTCAGCATAGCTATCCTTATAATGTTTTCAGGAGGGCAGTAAGGACTTGCCTGCTGCTTGGTTACCGAGTCAAAGTCAACATACTGATGGACGTAGCAAGCGGCAGTAGGGACGTCCTCTGAAAAATAGGTGCCGGTTGCAACTCTGCTTCCACGGATGTCGTTGCGACATGCTTCTGTTGGGACAAGTCCCGAGTCTTTACAATAACTTGCTTTGACCAGTGTACCGCTTGGAGTAAAGAACTCCTTGGGCTCAAGGCCTTCATGTATTTTTTCCATTACTGCTTTCCAGAGGGGAACCGCAGGGCTGGTGCCATCTGAAGGCTTAATAGTTCTGTTTTCATCAAATCCGTACCAGACAATTCCCACGTAGTAAGGCGTGTATCCTGCATACCAGCGGTCAAAGTCATCATCAGTTGTTCCAGTTTTACCTGCTGACGGCATGTTGGAGAGACGTGCATAGTAACCGGTACCGTTGGTGACAACATTTTGAAGCATTGCGTTCATGTAATATGCTGTCTTTTCTTTTATAACCGGTACGCTGTTAATGCTGTTGTCCAGCACAACGAGCCCGTTTGAGTCAACGACCTTGGTATAGGTCCTGGATTTGTTATAAATACCTCTGTTGGGGTAGATTGAGAATGCCTCCGCCATTTCACGGACTGTGACGCCGCGTGTGAGTCCACCGAGGGACATTGACGCAATGCCAATGTCACTATAGACTCTGTCACCTATTGTGAGTTCGGAAACAAGGGAGTTGAGGCCCATGGTGTACTTGGCAAACTCAAAGGAACGCTGAGCAGATATTTCTGAAACAATTTTTGCGGCAATTGTGTTAGTGGAGCGCTGGACAGCTTCCATGATTGTCATCTGTCCGCGGAAACCAACTGAGTATGAGTCGTAGTTTTTAGGCCAGGCTGATCCGCCTTCAACGCTAACGGGCATGTCTGTATATACACTATAGGGTGTGACAAGGCCT
>CAZIVK010000166.1:0-4367 GCA_964542515.1 uncultured Oscillospiraceae bacterium
AATTTGACCTGGGACTCTGAATATCCTGTGGTTGCAAGTACAACAGGAACTTTATGGTTAATGCAATAATCCAGAAGACTCTCCAAACTAGATGGATTAGAGAAATCAACCAGTACATCCACTGTGCTGTTGTACTCACGTGGGTCAGCATATACGGAGTAACCAAATAGCTTTACAGTGTTTCTGTCAACTCCTGCCACTACGGTCATAGTAGATGAAGAGGAGGCTAGCTCGGATATGGCCCTTCCCATTTGGCCGTTGCATCCGGAGAGCATTATTCTGAGCATATTACACTTCCTTTATAATGGGTTATATCAGTCCGACCTCACTCATTGAATTCTTAAGCCTTATTAGATTGCTTTCAGAGATATCACAGAGTGGCATACGGAGTGCGCCGTTATCCAGTCCCATAAGCTTTAGGGCTGCTTTTACAGGTATTGGATTTACTTCACAGAACAGTGATGCAATGAGCTCAGCCACTTGTATTTGTAGCTTTGCGCTTAAATCTGTTTTTCCTTCAAGGTAGAGGTGACACATGTCTGAGGTCAGCTTAGGGGCAATATTTCCAAGTACGGAAATGACGCCTTTTCCACCAAGGGACATTATGGGGACAATGAGGCTGTCCTCACCTGACCAAATATTGAGGTCATCACCACATTTATAACGGGTCTGCAGGACTATATCCATGTCACCCGAGGCCTCTTTTACTCCGTTAATCAGTGGATGTTTGGAGAGCTCGTAGTAAGTATCTGTGGTAAAGGACATACCTGTACGTCCGGGTATGTTGTAGAGAATAATTGGAACTTCAACTCTGTCAGCAATGTAGGTGATGTGATTGATTAAGCCGGTCTGTGTAGTTTTGTTGTAGTACGGTGCAACTATTAGTAGAGCATCAGCGCCGCACTCCTGTGAACCAACGGACATATCAACAGCATGTAGGGTGTCATTTGACCCTGAGCCAGCTATTACCGGAACACGTCCATTAACGTGTTTTGCACAACGCCTTACGGTTTCAAGGTGTTCTTCAGACGGCTGAGTGGTTGATTCACCTGTTGTACCACAAACAATGATAGCGTCTGTGCCATTTGAAATCTGAAAATCTATGAGTTGCTCAAATTTATCATAATCTACTTTAGTTTTGTCCTCAGTGAATGGAGTGACTATAGCCACACCGGATCCAGTAAAAATAGGTTTTTTCATAGTATGCCTCCCAATATTGTTGAGCTGAGAGCTAGATGCATCCCTCTGCACAAAGCAGTTCGGCCAATAGCACGGCCCCTCCCGCAGCACCGCGGAGCGTGTTGTGTGACAGGCACACAAATTTTACATCATACTGGGTGTCTGGGCGGAGTCTTCCGATTGAAACGGCCATGCCGCCTTCCAGGTCCCTGTGTAGTTTAGTTTGTGGGAAATTTTCTTCTTCAAAGTAGTGGATAAACTGTTTTGGAGCGGAGGGAAGGTCGAGTTCCTGGGGTCTGCCTTTGAAGTTTTTCCATATATCAATAATTTCAGGTAAGCTTGGCTTGTTTTTAAACTCTGCAAATACTGCTGCCATGTGCCCATCAGAAACAGGTACTCTAAGGCACTGAGCAGTAAAGAGCGGGGAGGTGGCAGGAACAATTTTTCCGTTTTCAACGGCACCAAAAATCTTAAGTGGTTCCTGTTCCGATTTTTCTTCTTCACCGCCTATATAGGGGATGACGTTGTCAAGCATATCAGGCCAGGACTCAAAAGTTTTACCGGCGCCGGATATGGCTTGATATGTGCAGGTTAACACCTTAGTAAGTCCAAATTCTTTAAGCGGATAAAGTGCGGGCACATAACTTTGAAGTGAGCAGTTTGACTTAACGGCTATAAATCCGCGCTTAGTTCCAATTCTTTTACGGAAAGCAGGAATAACTTCAATGTGATCAGAGTTGAGCTCAGGGATAATCATGGGGACGTCTGAGGTGTAGCGGTGAGCTGAATTATTTGAAATAACAGGGCATTCTGCTTTGGCATATGCCTCCTCCAGCTGTTTGATCTCTTCCTTTTTCATATCAACGGCGGAAAAAACAAAGTCAACTTCAGATACTATTTTATCTATGTCTGAGACGGCATCATAAACAATCATGTTCTTTACTGAATCAGGCATTGGGGTTGGCATATACCAGCGGGAGCCAGCAGCTTCCTCATATGTCTTACCGGCAGAACGGGGACTTGCCGCAAGTGCTTTTAGTTCAAACCAAGGGTGTTTTGCAACTAGTGTAATAAAACGTTGGCCTACCATACCGGTAGCACCTAATATACCTACTCTGTATTTTTTCATAGTAAAATCATCCCTTCAAATGATTATATGCTGCCTGTTACCAAAAGTGAATATGGCATTCAGAAAAGAAAAGCAAAAAACCGGTTGAAAAACCGGCAGAAAATGTAGTATAATGTCGAAAGCCAGATTATTTACTTTTCATAATTTTATCATACATATTTTTGCTTGTCAACAATGTCTAAAGCTAATTAAGGAGCTGAAAATGAAGAAATATATTGCACTTTTGTTACTACTTTCATATATATTTGTTATGTTTCCTGCCGTATATGCAGACTCATCCGGTACAGCATTTTCTACTGGGGTTGATCCTGACATCCGTGTAGGCTTGTATTATAATAATGCAGCACTTCCCTCCGCCAACTTAGCAAACCAAATAGGATCCGGTTATTATTTTGGGTTCTATGATTCACAACGTAGTTTTATACGTCTTGGCTTCACCGCTCAAGAAAAAATAACCATCTCTAAAGATAAAAATATGTATGTGAACAGTGGTAACTATTACGAATCATTGCCGCCTTCCGGCTCCACATCTATTGGTGCTTTTCATGTGGATTCAGGTGTACAGTACAGCACATTTGATGAGGCATCAGCCGCTGCAAATGCCATAGAAGCTTCTACGGGCGTAGCCTCATTTCCTACATATATAACTGGCGTATTTGGAGTTAGAACCGGCACCTACACCTCCTTAGATTCAGCTGCAGCAGCTGTATCCTCATTAGGTATATCTGGCGGTAAGGCAGTTGGAGGATCTTCCACCTGCTATACTGTTACAGTTACAGCAACCGGTAAGATATTATTTGAATTTGATTCAGGTTCTGCAACCGGCTTGGCTATCAATCCAACCGGTGCTGAAGCCACTGTAACCTGGTTTAAGGGCTACAAGTACGCCGGTAACTTTGAGTACCGCCGGAATAACGGAAATGACATAACGGTAATAAACGTTCTCCCCATCAGTGAATACATAAAGGGAGTGTTGCCGTATGAAATGAATCCAAATTGGCATATAGAGGCACTGAAAGCCCAAGGCATCAGCGCTGCAAGCTTTGCTTTGGCCAATTTGAGAAAGCATGGGTCCCTGGGCTTTGATGTCTGTAACACCACGCACTGTCAAGTGTACCGTGGCAGAAACTCAGCTACAGCAAACTCTGACGCAGCAGCAGAGGCTGTCAAGGGTATGGGCCTTTACTATAATAACAGAATTTGTAGCACGGTGTATCACTCCTCAAACGGAGGATCAACAGAGAGTTCAAAAAATGTATGGCTTGAGGACGTACCCTATTTGCAAGCCGTACCTGACAATTTTGAAAACCTAACAACCGCCAATAATGGTATCTGGAGCTTTGTCTATACAAAGTCGGACATGACATGGATACTGCAGAACAAAAACCATAGTATTGGAAATATCGTTGACGCATACGTTGATGAGTACACCCCGGCCGGTAATGTGTTTAGAGTTTCTTTTGTTGACAGCAACGGAAAGAAAATAAGCTTTGAAAAGGGCGCTACACGTACCATCCTAAATAGTGAAACACTAAAAAAATATACCCACAGCCAGAGGTATACCATTTCTAACGGAATGAGTCTCGTCCCCTCCGGGTCCTCATCTGAAATCCCAGTTTCTGAGGGGTATGCCATTGGAGCAGGTGGTAGCATCACCCGTCTTAATGGGAGGTCAGATGTCCACATCCTATCCGCATCCGGCACCAGCGCGCTGACAGGTAACACAGACAGCTTCATTGTTTCCGGTAGGGGATGGGGCCATAACGTCGGTATGAGTCAGCACGGAGCCAAGGGAATGGCCGAGAAGGGGTATACATATGACCGTATCCTGCAATACTATTTTACAGGGGCAAACGTTGAGCCCATTAGGTAAGGATTGAACATAACCATATGAAAACCAGTGACTTTTTTTACGACCTTCCTGAGGAGTTAATTGCTCAAACACCTTTGCAAAATAGGGACAGCTCCAGACTCCTCACTTTAAACAAATATACAGGGGAATATGACTTCTCCCATTTTTATGATCTTCCGGGGCTTCTCCGTCCCGGAGATTTGCTTG
>CAZIVK010000167.1:0-4364 GCA_964542515.1 uncultured Oscillospiraceae bacterium
AATCGCAGGCATGACAATAAATGAGAAAATCGGACAACTATTCTGTCCCGTAGGCTTCACCACGGATGAAAACGTCCTAAAGGCCATGTTGGACAAGGGAATCGGAGGAATGATGTATCGCTCCGGACCCGGCAAGGACATCCAAGCCACACACCGTATGCTACAAAACAACTCAAAAATTCCACTTCTTCTTGCTGCTAACCTTGAGGCCGGTGGAGTTGGTTCCGCTATTGATGGAACTAACTTTGGAAAACCTCTCCAGGTTGCCGCCACTGATAGTGATGAAGCAGCATACCACCTAGGGTATATATCCTGTGCTGAAGGTGCAGCCGTGGGATGTAACTGGTCTTTTGCACCAATCATTGATATTGACATGAACTTCCGTAACCCAATCACAAACCTCCGCACCTTTGGAAGTGACGCTGACAGAGTTCTGCGCATGGGTAGAGCTTATCTTAAGGGCGCTGATGAAGCTGGTGTTGCCGTTTCAATCAAGCACTTCCCTGGTGACGGCGTTGACGAGCGTGACCAGCACCTCCACATCACAGTAAATGACCTACCCGCTGACAAATGGGATGCAACCTACGGTAAAGTTTATGGTGAGCTCATTAAAGAGGGCGCAAAAACCGTAATGATAGCTCATATATCACAGCCTGCATGGGCACAAAAAATAAACCCCTCTCTATCTCTTGAAGAGGCTTACGAAACCCCTGCCACACTCTCAAAAGAGCTGCTAGGTGGGCTCCTACGTGACCACCTTGGTTTTAACGGCATGATAGTTACTGACGCCACACCAATGCTCGGCTTCACATGTGCTATGCCCCGTGAACAAGCTGTACCGGCATCAATTGCAGCCGGATGTGACATGTTCCTCTTCAATAAGAGCTTTGACGAGGACTACGAATACATGATGAACGGCTACAATATTGGAACTATCTCTGAAGAGCGCCTTGAGGAGGCCCTCCAAAGAATACTAGGCCTGAAAGCCTCATTAAACCTCCACACAAAACAAAAAGACGGAACCCTTGTACCTACAGAGGATGCACTGAGCATACTCCGTAATGACAAGTTCGTCGACTGGGCAAAAGACTGTGCAGACAAGTCCGTAACACTGGTTAAAGACACCGCTAATCTCCTCCCCATCACCCCTGAAAAGTACAAAAGGATTGTTCTCTTTGTATCTGAAGGCGGAGGCTTCTTTGGTGAAACCGCAGGACTTGCAGCTACTCTGAAAACCGCACTGGAAGCAGAGGGATTTGAGGTCTTTGATCCACCAGAAGGCGGATATATCACAGACAAACCTGTTACAGTAAAGGGCTTCAAAGAGGATTATGACCTGGCTCTATATGCATTTGACTTCCCCACAGCCTCCAACAATACCGTTATCAGGTTGTCATGGAAGGGCGGACTTGGCGGAAGCAACACACCATGGTTTACAAAAGAGCTGCCAACTATGGCTATAAGTTTTGCAAACCCCTACCACCTCCTGGACGTTCCAATGATGAAGACATTCATTAACGCCTACACAAATAACGAGTTTACCATCCCTGCAGTCATTGATAAAATGGCAGGCCGCTCTGAGTTCATAGGTAAGAGCCCTGTTGATCCTTTCTGCGGAAGAGTTGACACCCAGTTCTAAATAACATACCTATTACAACATTGCACCGCTACCTGTCTAATTGACGGGTAGCGGTGTTTTAAGAATTCAATTGTGATGGCGGGCCAGTTCTTAAAACAGCACATACCAATGTCGTTATCTGTTATTGTAATAATTGTTCATACATAGTACGATTATTACAAAATAAATGAATAGAGAGGCAAAAACATGATTAAACAAAATTGGAACGAAAGCTGGAAGGTTTGGAAGGACAAAAACGCATTTGCTCTTGTATTTGCAGTACCAGAGGATGCCATTACGGTTGATGTCCCATACGATGCAGTATTTCATACCCAGCAAGATCCAAATTGCGTTAATGCAGGCTCCGTAGGATTTTTGAACGGTGGAGTATTTAATTATTATAAGGAATACAATCTTCAACCGGAAGATGTCGGTAAAACAATTCTTCTGGAGCTGGAAGGCGTATCTACAAAGTCATTTGTCTATGTTAACAGCTCAATGGTGGGCAGTTGCGGTTATTCTTACACAGATTATTTTGTAAATATTACGGATTACCTAAACGTTGGAATGAATCAGATATTGGTAGTAGCTGATGTACTAGACCGCAGTAGCAGATATTATGTAGGTGGGGGCATTTACCGTGATGTATACCTACTGGTCGGCGGAGATATATATGTTGAGCCGGAAACATTACATTTTACTACAAAAGACATAGATGCCGAATGTGCAATCATTGAGGTTGAGGTGTCCTTAAGGAATGCTAAAGTAACGCCCTGCGACGTGCAGGTTTACTTTGAGGTCGTCGACGCAGATGGGAATAAATGCGTAAGTGAGTGCTATCCTGTGTTATTACACGGGAGTAAAACCACTCATATACGAAAGTTATTCTATGTGAACGAACCAAAACTATGGAGCGATGAAAATCCCAACCTGTACAACTGCACTGTTAGTGTAAAGCAGGGTGAAAAGGAACTTGATAGTGATAGCATAGTTACAGGAATCCGCAAATTGACAATCGATGCAATGCACGGCCTCCGAGTCAATGGCAGGACAGTAAAGCTGCGCGGTGCCTGTATACACCACGACCAGGGGATTCTGGGAGCTGCTACATATTATGACTATGAATACCGGAGGATCAAGAAACTAAAAGAGGGTGGCTTTAATGCTGTCCGTTCAGCGCATAACCCCGTATCCAAGGCGCTTCTTACCGCTTGCGACATGCTCGGCATGTATGTCATGGATGAGGGCTTTGATATGTGGGAAAAGATGAAGAACTATTCAGACTTTGCCATCTTCTTCGAGAAGGAGTGGGAGGATGTCGTACGCGCAATGGTGAGGGTTGACTACAACCACCCCAGCGTAGTGTTCTATTCCAGCGGCAATGAAATATCTGAAATAGGAACGGAAAAGGGATATGCTCTCAACAGGAAAATCTGCGAGCTATTCCATAAACTGGACCCGAACCGCTTTACAACTAACGGCATAAACGGAGCTTTTGCAGCGGGAAATGGGCTCGTTGAGATAGCCGCAGACCTCACCGGAAAGAATCCCTCTGAGTTTGCAGATGGGGACATCAACAAGTTTATGGGCCTAGTTGCCACCGCAATGGATAAAATTGTACAGCATAAAGTTGTAGGGGATATCCTTGAACGGATAGATCCCACCAACGATGTGATGGGCTACAACTACATGACTTCACGTTACCTAATGGATAACAAATCCTATCCAAATCGTGTAATTGTTGGTACAGAAACCTATCCCAAGCAAATAGCTGAAAGCTGGTCTATTATAAAATCCTGCCCTGCCATCATCGGTGATTTCACTTGGACAGGACATGACTATATGGGAGAAGCCGGAGGACCAAAATCCTTCCCAAGAATCATAAACAGTTCAGGTGATATCAGTGTCGTAGGAGCCAGAAGACCCATGTCCTACTACCGGGAACATGTTTTTGGACTATCGGAAAAGCCATATCTGTGCGTAAGACCTCCTGAAGTGTTTGGTCAGTCGCGTCAGTTCGGACCCTGGAGATTTACCGACGGCATTCATACCTGGTCTTTCCCTGGAGCTGAAGGAAAGCCGGTTACTGTTGAAGTCTTCTCTGCCGGCGACAAGGTTGAGCTGTTTCTGGATGACAAATCAATTGGAAAAAAGGCAAACGGCTTGGAGGAGGGCTGCTATACAGCTTTCGATACTACATATCAGCCCGGTGCACTAAAAGCCATCTCATATAGAAATGGTAAAGTGATTGGTGAAGATATATTGTACACATCCGCCGGTCCTGAGAAAATATATGTTGACGCAGAAGATTACCGTTTTGTACCGAACAGCAATGACCTGGTGTTTATTAACATTGCAATTCAGGATTGTAATGGATACACAGTAGAGAATGCTAAATGTGAGCTGAATATTCAAATTGACGGAAATGCGAAACTGCTAGCATTCGGCAGTCTGGAAGCAATACACGACTGCGGGTTTGAAAAACCTGTAACGATTGCTTCAGAGGGTAGAGCACTGGCTGTTTTACAGATATCTGAGGCTTCTGATAGTGTGTCCGTTACCATCACATCAGAAGGTCTTAAGCCTGCATCCTGCAGAATTTAATGAGGGAATGCCTCTGTATGACTGAGTTCCTGAGCATTTGGATATCTATATTGACCTGATAATATGGATGTATCACCACAAGGGAGCTTAATCGGGTAGGAGGCGGTGACTAACCGCCGTCCTCCCCCACCACCTAGCATGC
>CAZIVK010000168.1:0-4356 GCA_964542515.1 uncultured Oscillospiraceae bacterium
ATTGCTGAGCTAAAAGCCGGTAAAATTGAGTACCGTTTGGATAAGACCAATATTATTCACTGCCCAATCGGAAAAGTTTCCTTTGGTTCAGAAAAACTTAATGATAACTTCCAGACCCTCATGAATGCAATCATGAAAGCTAAACCCGCAGCAGCAAAGGGACAGTATATTCGCTCCTGCGTAGTAGCATCCACTATGGGCCCTGGTATTAAGGTAAATGCTAGCCGCCTAGTATAGTAGCAGTTTTAAGAAAAGCTTAAAATTTTTCTTGACAAGTCAGTGTAAAGGTGATATATTGTTCTAGCGTTCCAAAGACAGCAGGAAGCCATCTGGCTATAACGGCATGCCGTCCCGCCGAGGAAAGTACAAGTTTTTTACGTAATTGTACTGTGCCTGTATGTCTTTGAACATACAGGCACTTTTTTGTATAGATTACAGGACGCAGGACACTTTTAATGGAGGTGAACACAGTGCCAAATGCCAAAGTATTGGAAGAAAAGAAAGCCATAGTTGAAGAGCTCTCAGAAAAGCTAAAGAACTCCAGCTCGGGAGTACTGGTAGACTACAAGGGAATCAACGTAGCTGATGACACAAAACTTCGTAAGGAGATGCGTGAAGCCGGTGTTGAATACGTTGTCTACAAAAACTCTTTGATCAGATTTGCAGCACAAAAAGCGGATCTAGGTGAGTTGGATGCTGTTCTTAGCGGAACTACAGCTCTTGCAATCAGTGCAGATGATCTCGTAGCACCCGCAAAGATCATATCTGAGTTTGCAAAAAAACTCAAAGACAAATTTGAGATCAAAGCAGGTTTTGTTGAGGGAAAAGTTATTTCCGCTAAGGAAGTACAGGATCTCGCAGAGCTGCCACCAAAAGAAGTTCTCATCGCAACAGTCCTCGCAGGTTTCAATGCTCCTATCTCCGGATTCGTCAACGTGCTCAACGGCAACCTACGTGGGCTCGCTGTTGCACTCAACGCTATCAAGGAGAAAAAGGAAGAGGAAGCCGCATAGTTTCCCCTGTTCAATCAGACATATTTTAAATTAATTGTGGAGGTTTTTAACCATGAGTGAGAAAGTTACAAAACTAATTGAAGACGTAAAGGCTCTTACAGTTCTAGAGCTGTCCGAGCTTGTCAAAGCCCTTGAAGAGGAATTCGGCGTATCCGCAGCAGCACCTATGGCAGTTGCAGCAGCTCCAGTAGCCGCAGCACCTGCAGCAGAAGAGAAAACCGAGTTTGATGTAATCCTTGCCGAAGTTGGCGCAAAGAAAATTGAAGTTATCAAGATTGTCCGTGAAGTGACAGCCCTTGGACTTAAAGAAGCAAAAGCCCTTGTTGACGAAGCACCAAAGCCCATCAAAGAAGCGGTCAGCAAAGACGACGCCGAAGCCCTTAAGAAGAAATTCGAAGACGCTGGCGCAAAGATCGAAATTAAATAATTACACAGTTTGGACCTCGCCTATGGCGAGGTCCTTTGTATTAGTACTTGATTTCTGCCAAGTCAGAGGATAGTTGCTCTAGGTCAATGTTAACAGTCTGCCCACCAAATCTGGGTGCGTCTAACAGGCTTTTTATACTGCTTTGTCCTATAAATGACATTGCCATGGGGTTCCTTAGTTGGGGTAGGTGTTTTAGAAGTACTTCTTTGCCTTTTGCATGATCAAGGATGCCTACTATCGGGGTGTCAAGGTCAAAATGCGGAAGAAAGGATACAGTAGGTGTGTACTCAAAGTTATACTGTCCTGAGGAGAGTGTCAGTACTACACCGGCTGGTGTTTCTTTTGCTTTGAGGTTATGTATACCTTGTGAATTGGAAATAGTTGCTCTTGGAAGAGTTAGTTCTGTTTGGGCATCAAAGGGGACTTCAATACTTATGTGCACTGTGCCATCCTCTTTAAGCTCCCATCCGGATCTGTAGAGACCTGCGGCGGTTTCAACTTCTGCTTTTGCAAATGTGAAGTGTGCGTTTGGCTCCGGGCGTATTACTGTGCGTTTGAAGCCGGGCGTGTCCTCTACGGGGTTGATTCCACACATGTTGCGGTACATCCATTCTGCTATGGATCCGTATGAATAGTGGTTAAGAGAGTTCATGCCTGTGTCTGAAATGCTTCCGTCCGGATTTAATGAGTTCCAGCGTTCCCATATGGTGGTGGCACCAAGTTTTACGGCGTAGAGCCAGCTTGGGAGGTCATCATTAAGCAGAAGTTTGTAAGCTATGTCACTTCTACCGTTGTCTGAGAGGACTCTGCAGAGTATAGGGGTACCAATGAATCCCGTTTTAAGATGGAAGTTGTCCTTTTCGAGGATGCGGACAAATGCGTTCATAAACTTTTCCTTGTGTTGTTCCGGTACAATGTCCATAAACAGTGAAACCACATAGAATGTCTGGTTCGAGAGAGTTCCTCTCCCGCCTTTGCTGAAGTATTCATCCACAATGTCTTCTTTTATCTTTTCAGATATTGAGGCGTATTTTGTGGCTTCATCAGTTTTGCCGAGGACTGCAGCGGCTTTAGCAGTGAGGGATGTGGAATATACGTAATATGCGGCGGCAAGGAAGGCATCCTCTGTGCCACCTTTTGGATTGGAGCCGCCTTCACCGTCAAGTGCAAGCCAATCACCAAAATGAAAGCTTCCAAGCCATCCACCAGAGTTTGCAACGTCCACACCTTGGCGTTCAACCCAGTCAACCCATGCTTTCATGCTCTTGTACTGACGTTCAAGGATGTCTTTATCACCTGAGAAGAGGTAAACGTTCCAAGGAATAACTGTAGCTGCGTCTGCCCATGCGCAGGCACCACCACCAAAATCACCATCTAGGCGTTTGCCCATTCCATCTGTAGGGATTGTGCCAGAAACAGAGCCGTCTGCCACAAGTTGCTCCATATACATATCATAGAGGTATTTTGTATAGAAGGCATAGCAGTCCATGTTAAAACTGGCTGTACCACTAAATACCTGAGCATCTCCTGTCCAACCCATACGCTCATCACGCTGTGGACAGTCTGTTGGTACGTCTACAAAATTACCTTTTTGTCCCCAGATTGCATTCAGAAATAAGCGGTTTACCAATGGGTCTGAAGTTTCAATGTGTCCTGTATGCTCAATATCTGAGTAGACTACGCAGCCCTCAAAGTCTTCAATATTTGGCTCTGTTGGCCAGCCCTCAAGTTTTATGTACCTGAAGCCATAGAAGGTAAAGTTAGGTTGTACTACTGCAGGCTTTCCGCTGGAAATATAGTGGAACTCCTGCTTTGCTGTGCGGAGGTTTTCTGTGTAGAAGTTGCCCTGTTGTAGGACTTCTGAGTGGTATATGGAGATTCTTGTTCCAGCCGGAAGGTCGGTTTTAAAACGTACCCAGCCAACCATGTTTTGACCCATATCAAGAACAAGCTCCCCCGCGGGAGTTTTAATAAACTCAAGCGGTTTGACTATTTCCTTAACTACAAGTGGCAAACTTAGGCGAGGGGTAAGTTTACCCATGTCGTTTTCAACATAGTGAGTTCTGGACCATTTGGCATCATAAAAGTTGCTTTCAGATACACCGGTGATTTCAAGGTTGGAGTCATACTCCTCACCGTCATATATTGAGCTTTTGAGTACAGGTGATGGAGCGCATTTCCACGAATCATCAGTGGCTATAACTTGCTCACTGCCGTCAGTATATGTAATTCTCATTTCCGCAAGTAGTTTAAACGGACCTTGGTGTAGTGCATCCGCACCTCTAAAACCGAAGCGTCCTTTGACCCAACCGTTCCCGAGCATAGCTGATATGCCATTGCTTCCGGACTTAAGCAAGTCTGTTACATCATATGTCTGGTACTGCAGCCACTGGTAGTATGCGTTGTAATGAGGTGTAAGGAACTCGTCACTTACGCGCTTGCCGTTAATTTCCAGTTGGTAAAGGCCAATTCCGGTTGTATAGACCCGGGCATCTTTTATATTGTCTTTTAGGTCAAATCCTTTACGGATGTAGGGATGCACTGAATAGTCCTCCCATTCGGGGGAGATCCACTTTGCCTCCCAGGGCTCATCCATTTTGGAGGTTTCAAACCATGCGGTTTCACTGTCGGCAGTGTCACCCAAATCTCCATTAACAGTGACTCTCCAGTAGTAACGCGTACGGGGCTTGAGTTCCATATCTGGTGTATATGCTAGTGATGAGATGTCAGCTGAGAGCCCTGAGTCGTGTATCAAGTTGTCAAAGTTCTTATCAGTGGAGACCTCCACCCTTGCTGAAATTTGCTTTTTTGACGCCGTGTCACTTGTTACCCAACTGAACACAGGCTTTTCCATGTAGAACCCTAAAGGATTTTCGACATGGCACGTCTTCATACGCCTAATAATCATAATGTTCC
>CAZIVK010000169.1:0-4353 GCA_964542515.1 uncultured Oscillospiraceae bacterium
ATCCGCATCTAGGAAATCCTTCACAAACTGCGCCAACGCGTGTGTGGGCAATATAGCTGGCACAGCAATAATAACCAAAGACACATACTTAAGCCATTTGTTAGGCAATTTGCAGATGACAAATGATATTCCAAGTGAAAGCAGAGCAGTAAATACCGCAGGCAAGAGCGTCATAAGAAAGGTGTTCCTGACAATGTTACTAAAGCAGTACTGTGAAAAAAACGATATATAGTTTTCTAAGCCCACATATTTGCTTTCTACAATGCCAAGTTTTACGGAATAATCACGAAACGACATTAAAACCGATAAGACAGCCGGCCATAACTTGAACACCGCTAGAAGAATAAATACCGGAACTGCTACAACAAATGGTGAAATTCTCTTTTTATTAGTTATATAGTTTCCCATACGTGTCACCTCACAAACACTAAATGATGTTGGCTTCTGGCAGGTATACGGTTGCATTCTACTATCTATACATTTATAATACAATAAAATCAAGATAAAAGGAAGGAGCCATAATGCAAATGTATAAAAGAATCTCCAAATATATGCCAGGGTCGGATGGAACAAAACTTGCGCTCGATATCTACATGCCAGAAACTTCAGAAAAGGTGCCGGTTCTTATAAAGGCCGGATATCAAACCAGACGCTCCGTCTATGAAATGGAAAAAGAATCCATAGACCGCTTTATAGCTGCAGGTTATGCTGTTGCAATTATTGATGTGCGGGGCAGCGGAGCTTCCTATGGGGTAAGTGACGGCTTTTTTGGCCGTCATGACGGAAAAGATTTAGCCTGTATCATTGACTCCCTCACGCAGGAGGATTGGTGTAACGGTAGAGCGGGTACTTACGGTGGTTCAAATTATGGTATGAGCCAAGAGGTTACTTTGATTGAACAACCTGAGAACCTTTTTGCAGCTATACCCTGTGACAACAGTATGGACTTTTATGATCAAAACTTTCCCAACGGTGTAAGCGCCCTGCCTAACATGGGCGGTGGCCACCACCAGACGCCTATAGGTGACCCTGTTGACGAAGACCCTACCCCAGATTTTCCGATGGCTCACAAGGCCCTAGGCTCTCACGATAGGAATCTCCCCTTTCTTGCCCAACACTTTCCTAACATGTGGCGTGACGACATGCACCCTGTACTTGGTTACCGTCCAAACCTCGAGGTACCCTCATGGGAACGCATGGATGAGGTGCGCTTTGGACATGCTGCGGTGTGGAGTTTAGGCGCATGGTATGACCCTGGGTGCACCAACAAAATCCTTACCTGGAAAAGTTGGGGAGGGAAACTGCTAATTGGTCCATGGATGCACACCGGCGTCTACCGTGGGAGCACGGATTTCCCTAATACTGACTATGACTGGGTATCTGAGCATATCCGCTGGTTTGACACTCACCTAAAAGGCATTAATTCAGGGATAACCCAGGAGCCGCCGGTTATGTACTACTGCGTGGGAGATACCGGAAATGAATGGCACCGCTCCGCAGACTTCCCTGTAGACGGAACAACATTTCCCTTGCTACACCTGACAGATAAGGGCACCCTTACAGAAAAGCCCTCTACACCGGGCAGCGTCTCCTATAAAGTCCGCGATGATATCATGATTTACGACAAGTTCGGCCGGATGAACCGCAATGTGCGTCGAGACATGACAAGTGAGGATGAAAAATCCCTCTCCTTCACCTCAGATCCTCTCCCAATGAATATGGAGATCACCGGCATACCATCCCTTGCCCTTTGGATCACATCCACCCACACGGACGGAAACTTTATAGCCTGCCTTGAGGAGGTCACATCGGACGGTGTGAGTCACTTTATTACAGAAGGAATGATGCGTGGGTCCCACGCCAAGGAGCACCACAACAACATCTACGCCTCAATGGGTATCCCCTACCACCGTGGCTTTAAAGAGGATAAGGTTGAGCTCTCTGAAACCGAGCCCATGAAGTTATCATTCCACCTTGAGGCTTTCTCCAGAATCATTAAAAAGGACAGTAGGCTCCGCATCAGTATATCTTGTGGGGGAAGTGGTTTTCAACAGCCTGAGGGATTTCCAAATGAAATGCCCACCATAAAGCTCCACACCGGACCGGTCACCGACTCCGCCCTCACCCTACCCGTTATTAAGCCAACCGCTACTGTTTTTAACTCAGGTAGTGAAACCCTATACGTTTACAAGCGCGCAATTTACCTTGAAAAAGACGGTAACTTCACAGAATTCCCCTGCAACCAGTGCTACCCAGATGGTAACAACATGGTATATGAAACAGATGACTTTACTGTATTCGTACATACTGAAGGTAAGAGGGCATACGCAAACACCAAAGGAAGCCTCACATTTAGCGGTGAAGCTCGTTTATCTGATCGTTTCACTTTTGGTGACATAAGTGGGGAAATTCCAGTTTCCCGCAGGCCTTGGGAGCACAATCCAGATGCCCATATAAGGAATATGTACGTGGCCACTGTACCCGTTGCAAAAGGGGTATACGGTAATATGAACCCCCAGTTGCGGAGCACCTTTGACCTGTTTATTGACCTGATATACCCTGAGGGCAGCCGCAAAAACCTGCCATGCATAATCAACATCCATGGTTTTGGCGGAAACCACCACCAATTTGAGAGCAACACAAGGATGTTCCTTGAAAAGGGATTTGCGGTGGCATCGGTAGACTACAGGCTCTGTCCACCAAACGTTTGGCCCTCCTCAGGGGATGACGTACGTGGATGCATACGTTACCTCAAAGCACACTCCAACGAGTTAGGTCTAGATGTCTCCCGCTTTGCGCTTATTGGTGGGTCAATGGGCGGGCACTTAACCGCAATGCTAGCTGCATGTAATGGAGAGCCCTCGGTTGAAGGTAACATTGGCGGCAACACGTCCTATAACTGCTCAGTCAAGGCAGCTGCTGCATCCTTTGCGTTTACAGACTTCTTCCATTTTGGAGATGACTCTGCTGCAGTTTGGCCAGCACAACCAGATAAGGTAGCACAGTCAGACGGGCCTTTTGCCCCCCTTGGTAGTATGATAGGGTATGTAGGAGCTGGCAAAGGTATGGGTGACGTCAAAGCCCACCTGTTTGATCAGGACCCCAAATATAAGGATCTTATAGAAAAAGCAGTACAGGCAAGCCCTATTTCCCACGTTACAGCATCCAGTGCACCCCTATGCTTAGTACACGGAATCTATGACTATGGCGTCCAAGTACCCATGGGTCAGAGCATACGCATGTTTGAAGCTTACACCCGCAAATGCGTCAAATCTCTCCTTCTATGCAACAACAACGGACCCTTTGGCGAGGACCCTGAAATCAAACAAGCCGTTGTAGACTTTATAGCAAATCTACTTTCATCTAGCAACTAGAAGGTTACAAAAAATGACGGTATCCATTGGATACCGTCATTGTCTGAAATTATACTGCAGTATAGCCACCATCAACCTTTATGTTCTGACCGGTGATATAGGAGGCCTCATCGCTAGCGAGCATTATGGCAACAGGATTTAGTTCACCGTTTGCTCCATAACGTCCTAGTGGTACGGATACCTTCATAAAGTTTGTAAATGCCTCAGTGTTTAGCGTGCCCTCAGTCAGCTCTGTTGCAAAATACCCAGGGCTTATGGCATTACATGTAATATTATATTTAGCTAATTCTGCTGCAACTGCTCTGGTAAAGTTGATAACCCCGCCTTTGGATGAGTGGTATGCAACCGTGTCCATAGCGGTATTTCCGACCTGGCCATAAATAGAGGCAATGTTGATGATACGCCCGTGTTTTCTTTCCGCCATATGCTTTGCAAAGGCTCTTGTAACCTTAAATACGCTGGTCAAGTCTGCGTCAAGAGTGAATTGCCAGTCCTCATCTGACATATCTAGAACTCCTGCGTTCCTTGACGCCCCTGCATTATTTACCAGAACATCAACCTTGCCATACTCTTTTAGTGTTAGTTCAGCTGCTCTATTTATTTGCTCAGTATTGGTTACGTCGCATTGTATTGGAAGGCAATTAACACCGTTGGCTCTGAAGTCAGAGGCTATTTTCTCAAGCCTTTCAAGACGCCTTGCCATTATAACTAAATCTGCACCCTGCTTAGCAAAACCTTGCGCCATCTGAAGTCCTAGTCCTGATGAAGCACCGGTTACAACCACTACGCGATCTTTCAATGAAAACATATAATAATTCTCCTTTTTGTGTCTAAAAACATACTTCGTCATTATAATATAGCTTGTGATTATATTCTACAGTTAATCATACGAAAATGCGTGGAAGAAAAGTTTCTTTTATGTAGCGATTGACAATAAAATAACAAAGTGCCTATAATAGTGTTAATAATAACCTTTGAC
>CAZIVK010000170.1:0-4331 GCA_964542515.1 uncultured Oscillospiraceae bacterium
ATAATGTCAAAACATGGTATAATGGCTGGGCGTGTTAACAAAGTGGGGGGATGAAGTGAAACAATATAGGGGGTACCGTGGTAGAAATCGCAATTCCAGCAAAAACTATATGCTATATGGTGGTTTAAGCCTCATAACACTAGCATTGGCATTTTATCTTTTTTTCCCGGGCGCAAAGTTCCTTGGCCTGTTTTTTTCAGCTGTAGGTGCTGTTTGTATAATCTACTTTTTATTGGGCTGTGTGTCCTCCGGCTCTTCACTGTGGGGCATCGCATCGGCTATACAAAAGCTCATAACTGTACTCATGCTATTATGGCTCATATCCTTTTTAGTCATGCAGATATTTATAGCTTCAGGTGACCAGTCCTCTTCAAACTCAGGGGACGCAGACTATTTGGTGGTACTTGGGGCAGGCCTAAACGGAAGTGAGCCCTCCCTAGTACTCGCATCCCGTTTGGATGTCGCTAATGACTACCTGGCGTCAAACCCTAACACAGTTGTTGTAGTTACAGGGGGTAAAGGCTCGGGTGAATCTATAACTGAAGCTGAAGCCATGTATAAGTATCTTGTCCGCAAAGGTGTAAGCCCAGACCGTATTATTATGGAACCCAATGCCACATCCACCATTGAGAATATACGTTTTTCCTTCACCCTTATAGATGAACACTTTGAAACAAAAACCATAGCCCCAAAGATTACCGTCCTCTCCAATGACTTTCACACCTTCCGCGCAGAGTTGATCTCCTCTAAGGAGGGTCGCTCAGTGGAGGTAGTTGCGGCGGACACCCCACTTGCCTACCTCAAGTTCACATACTATATACGTGAATACTTCTCGTTAATTAAAGTTTTATTCTTCTACGGATAATTTTCATTCAATCTATAACTAATATTGGAGCATATATGTTTGACAAACTTACTGAAATAGAAAACCGATACGCATCACTTGGGGAGCAGCTTTCTGATCCCTCTGTATACTCTGACCCTAAAAATACAGCAAAGCTCTCAAAAGAGCAAAAGGACCTCACCCCTGTTGTAGAGACCTTTAGGAAGTATAAACAGGCCCTAAACGCAGGTGAGGAAGCAAAGTCCATGCTTGAGGGAACCCTTGATCAGGACTTCCGTGAAATGGTCCTTGAGGAGATCAACACCGCCAAAGAGGATAGTGAACGCCTCGCTGAAGAACTGAAGTACCTCCTCATCCCCACTGACCCTAATGATGACAAAAACGTTATCGTAGAGATCCGTGGTGGTGCCGGCGGTGAGGAAGCTGCTCTATTTGCCGCTTCGCTTTACCGTATGTACACAATGTACGCAGAGGTCAAGCGTTGGAAAGTTGAAATCCTCAATCTCAATGAAACAGAACTCGGTGGCATAAAAGAGATCTCCTTCATGATAGAAGGAACAGGTGCCTACTCAAGGCTCAAGTTTGAAAGTGGTGTGCACAGAGTGCAGCGCGTCCCGGACACAGAGGCCTCAGGCAGAATCCACACCTCTACAGTTACCGTTGCCGTCCTCCCTGAAGTTGAGGAAGTTGAAATAGACATAAACCCCACAGAGCTCGCTATAGATACCTTCAGGGCAAGCGGTGCAGGTGGACAGCACGTCAACAAGACTGAGTCCGCCATACGCATCACTCACATTCCCACAGGTATAGTAATTGAATGCCAGGATGAACGCAGCCAGCACAAAAACCGTGATCGCGCCATGAAAATCCTCCGTTCAAAACTGATGGAGGCAAGCATAAAGGAGCAAAACTCCAAAATTGCCGCAGAGCGCAAAAGCCAGGTTGGAACCGGTGACCGCTCTGAACGTATACGCACATACAATTTTCCACAGGGGAGAATCTCGGACCACAGAATAGGCCTTACTCTCTACAAGCTCGAGGCCTTCATGAACGGTGACCTTGATGAAATGATAGACTCCCTCATAACAGCAGACCGGGCATCTAAGTTGGGCACCGGTGCCACTGAATAAATCAGAAATGAGTCCTTCCTTATGGAAACAGTTATCTGGAAAATAGATACTCCGTCAGCTGATTTGGAAGTAATATCAAAGGCCGCGGAAATAATTAATTCCGGCGGCCTTGTGGCTTTTCCTACAGAAACAGTCTACGGTCTAGGTGCAAATGCACTCAATGGCACAGCTGTCAGCAACATATTTGCCGCTAAGGGGCGGCCGCAGGACAACCCCCTTATAGCCCATGTAACAGACGCCTCAGCACTTGAAGCGCTCTGCAGTGACATTCCTCCCTCTGCCTATATTCTTTGTGAGAAGTTTTGGCCAGGTCCTCTGTCTCTCATATTGAAAAGCTCTGGTGCCGTTGCTCCGGAGGTATCCTGTGGACTCGACACAGTCGCAGTAAGAGCTCCTGACAACCAAATCGCCCAGGCGCTTCTAAAGGCTTCAGGTGTCCCCATTGCCGCTCCCTCAGCTAATATATCCGGTAGTCCAAGTCCCACTGAGGCCTCCCATGTGTACGGGGACCTTCACGGAAAAGTAGCTGCAATTCTAGACGGTGGCCCCTGTTCTGTTGGAGTTGAATCCACAGTTCTGGACCTAGTATGCTCCCCGCCCCGTATTCTCAGACCGGGTGACATAACCCTGGCTCAGATCCGCACCGTTTGTCCTGACGCCATATATGATGAAGCTGTTTTCAAAACCGCCTCCCCAACGGGTAAGGTGCGCTCCCCCGGAATGAAATACCGCCACTACTCGCCAAACACTAAGGTTGTCATTCTCCATGGCTCAGCAGCCGCTGCAGCAGAATACGTCAAAAACATCTCCTCCAACTATAACTCCTTAGCAGTCCTTTGCTATGAGGAGGAGGTCCCACTCTTTGGTAGCTCGGCCTATTCATACGGGCCGGAAAACCGCCACGACATCCTTGCAAAAAATCTCTACACCGCTCTTAGAAAACTAGACCAAGTAGGTGCAGATATAATCTTTGCCCGCTGTCCTGAAAACTCAGACAGTGCCGCAGCAGTTGTAAATAGGCTTATGCGTGCCGCTGGGCACAACATCATAGAAGTATGAAAGAGGTGCACTAAATGAAGGTAGTTGGAATAACCGGAGGCACAGGCACAGGCAAGACCTCAGTCCTCCGCATGATGGAAAGACTGGGTTGTTTTGCTATAGATGCAGATGAAGTATACCACCGCCTCCTCCGTGAAAATGAGGACCTACGAGCCGAGCTTTTTGAGGAATTTCCCGATGTCTTTAGCAAAAGCGTCCTCAACCGCCAAAAGCTTGGTGAAATTGTGTATAAAGATGACGTCAAAATGAAAATCCTAACGACCATAACCCATAGGTACGTCGTTAAAGATATAAGCCGTATACTACAGATTGGCGAGGTTCACAAAGCAAAAATGGCTGTTATTGATGCCATTTTTCTTATTGAAAGCGGCCTCGACAAAATATGTGACCTGGTTGTAGGTGTTGTAGCACCTCGGGAAGTGAGAATGAAGAGGATAATGGCACGGGACTTCATCACACCCGAGCAGGCCACCCTCCGCATCAACGCCCAACCTAACGAAACCTTCTACCGGGAAAACTGTGACTACATCATAGAAAACCCCGTGGATGACGGTACAATCCTTGGAAAAACGGTGTCCTTCTATGACAAGGTCACGCGCGGTCTTATTAAAACCAAAAACGCTCAATAATTTCAGTTAGGAGTAATATATATGTCAGAAAAAAAATCCCCAAACAGAGACCTGCTAGAAAAGCAGGAAAATGGATACCTAAAAGTCAGTAAAGAGGAACTCCTCCAGAGTAATGCCTTCAACGAAAAGTACAAAGGCTTTATAGATGCCGCCAAAACCGAGCGTGAAGCAGTTGAATTTACGGAAAATGCCGCAAAGGCAGCTGGTTTTAAACTCTTTAACAGAGGTGACCCACTAAAGGCCGGTGACAAAGTTTACCGTATAAACCGCGGAAAAGCTATTATGTTTGCAGTTATTGGAACAGAGACCCCGGATAACGGCATTAATATTGCAGCCGCCCACTTAGATGCTCCCCGGATCGACATAAAAACCAATCCCCTATATGAGGACTCAGAACTGGCATACTTCAAGACCCACTACTACGGTGGCATTAAGAAGTACCAGTGGCTGGCCATTCCCCTAGAGCTAAGAGGTGTTGTTGCACTTAAGTCAGGAAAAGTAGTTAAAGTCTGCATAGGTGAAGACCCAGCGGATCCTATACTGGTAATAACAGACCTTCTCCCCCATCTTGCATCTGAGCAGATGAAAAAGCCCATGTCTGAAGCCGTTACCGGTGAAGGACTGAATGTCCTCCTTGGAAGTATTCCTGATCCTGATGATGACGGTGCA
>CAZIVK010000171.1:0-4325 GCA_964542515.1 uncultured Oscillospiraceae bacterium
ACAAATGGTGAGACTTTTCTTTTACTATTCATATGAATAACTCCTTCTTTGTTAATTATATGTTACATAAAAGAATATTACAAGTGAAAGGGCGTATCTTACATAGAACTTTGATTTGTTCCATGTGAGATACGCCCTTTTATAGTATTTAGTTTTTATTTGCGGATTAGTGCGCCGCTTGGAGGGGTTAGCTCCATCTTTTTGATTTGGTTTGCAACACAGAAGTGATCAAAGAAATTCTGAGCTTCCTCAAGGTCAGGTTGATCCTTTTTTAGGTCCACAATGTCCTTTAGTATCTGAGCCATCCAAAGGTTGTCAAAATAGCGGTATCTTCCGGTGTTCCAAGTTGTGTTGTCAGGATATTTTTCATTGATGTAGTAGTTCCAGAATAGTATTTTTTCAGATTCATCTTCAGAAAGTCTAAGCCTATATTTGGGGTTAGAGGGAATAATACCGTCGTCACATAACTTTCCTACAAACTTATCCTCAACCATGAACAGACCGATGATGCGGCGTCCCTTTTCTGAAGAACCCTGTTTACGTTGGGTAAGTAGGCAGGCACTGTTACTATGAAGGCGTACAGGTTTGTTTGGCTTGCCCTCATTGATACCACTTTTTATTGTGCCTGTTGATATGCTCCAGTTAGTGAAGGTGTCCTCAATTTCATCCTCTTTGCACCAGAATGCTGCCTGTGAGCATGGATGGATTTTAAAGTTGGTTTGAAGCTTTATGCGTTCAAGCAACTCCTCCTGCTCCTTGCGCTCAAGCTCTTTTTCCAGCTCCAGCTCAAGTTCTTTAACCCTGCGGTCCTCAGTTTTCTTAACAATAATGTCACTAACTGATTCTGCGGCCTTAGTATCCGTTAGCGTCAGAAAATTCTCAAATGCATCCGGATAGATAAATTTCTTATCACCGGAGGAAAAGTGTATTTCAACGCTCGTTTCATCCTGTCCTATAACACTGCCTTTGCCGAAATACTTATGAATTACCTGCTTTTTAATCAGATTCACGTAATTTACCTCCATATATTTCAATGTGCATTACACAAAGTAATCTTTCAAATACCTGCTGTGGTTTGGGCGCCGGAGTTTGCGCAGGGCCTTTGCTTCAATTTGGCGGATGCGCTCACGTGTCACACCAAAGTAAATTCCCACCTGCTCAAGTGTCTGTGGTTCGGCTTGGTTGAGGCCAAAGCGCATTTCAATGACCTTACGTTCCCGTTCATTGAGTGTCTGAAGCTGCTTGTTGATTTCTGAGCGGAGAGAGGACTCCTCAGCGGACCCTTCCGGCGTTTCTAGCTCAGTGCCCTCAATGAAGTCACCAAGGGAAGTTGTGCCGTCATCTCCTATGGGGGTGTCAAGTGAGACGGGGTGGGAGGCTATGCGGAAGGCGTGTTGTACAGTGTCTTCAGCCATACCCAGTTCCTCAGCTAAACGCTTTGGGTCAACGGGTTGTTCCTCATCCTGTTCAATGGTTTGCGCGGTATTCATAACTTTGCGGACCGTAACACCCATGTGTACCGGAAGACGGATTGTGCGGTCTGTGTCAGCGATGCCGCGGGAGATGGCCTGTCTTATCCACCAGGTGGCGTAGGTGGAAAAGCGGAAGCCTTTCCTGTAATCATAGCGGTCAACCGCCTTAATTAGCCCCAGATTGCCCTCCTGGATAAGATCTAAAAAGGAGAGGGAGTGTGTGTGGATGTATTTTTTTGCTATACTTATAACCAGACGAAGGTTTGAGCAAATCATTAGGTCCTTTGCTTCTTTGTCTCCGTTTTCAATACGCTTAGCCAGTTCAATTTCCTGTTCAGCGGTTAGTAGTGGCGCTTCTCCGGCAGAAGTTAAGTAATCCTTAACAGGGTCATTCCCAGAGGGTGAGGCTTCTAGCAGTATTTCATCAATGGGTTCTTCTGTTGTTTCTATTTTTATGTAACTGGATTCCATATTCAACTTCCTTTCTTAGCAGAGGTTAGATGCACGACTTGACCAATTATATCACAAAATGTGAAATAATGCAAATAGCTATTGACATCACATTTTTAACGTTATATAATGTAAAATTTTTCGTATCCTTTTATCTATTGTGCGCAGAAAGATAAATTTTTAACCAATTGTTGGAATTATCTTAAAAATGTATTTCACAAAGAGGGGGACACTATGTTATAATGTTCGCATTAACTGCTGGAGGTAAGCTATGTATAAACAATTCAAGTTACTCTACTCTTGCATAATCGTTTCGGTTTTACTTGGCATACTCTTTCCGGCGTACTCGGCCTCTGCTGAAAGTAGGAGCTATGAGGTATCCTCCTATGAAATTAATGTAAAAATTAACCAAGACGGTTCGGCAGGCATTGAGGAGAGGATAACATATTACTTTAGCGGTGAGTTTAATGGTATTCTGAGAAACATAGATTTCACATCTACTGGTGGTATTGAGGACCTTCAGGTATACGTTGAAAAAGGAGGCAGTTTAGAGGCTATGAAGCTCAACTCCACGTCGGATATAGACGCCTCCGGTGCCCCCGGAACATACAACAGTGTAAGCCGTAACGGAATTAACAATTTGAAAATCTATGAGCACTCAGAAAATGAGGTTAAGACATTTGTTATTAAGTATATTTTTACTGATGTTGTAACAAAGTATAATGATATTGCAGAATTCAACAGAAAAATAGTGGACCGGGGTTGGGATATTCCACTTAACAATATCTCTATAAATTTTACTCTACCTGAAGGTGCATCCAAGGAGGACATAAGGGTCTTTGGACATGGGCCGCTAACCGGCTCATCCCAGATAGTTGATGGAACACATGTGGTGTTTACTATACCCACACTACAACCCGGAGATATGGTTGAGACATTGGTGGTGTTTCCACCATCACTGGTACCTCAGGCGCAGAACGTTGTTAATAGGGATGCACTGGATGGAATCCTAGCTAACGAAAAGCAACTAGCTGACCAAGCTAACGCCCAACGTGAGGAGGCTCAGCAGCTTATAGCTAAAAGGCAGCGGAGGGCAAGTGTTGGAAATGGAATTACTGTTGCACTGATTATCTGTTGGTTTGCAGTTATTATTAATATCTACATCCGCTTTGATAAAGAACCAAAATCCGGTTTTGACGGTGAGTACTACAGGGAGCTGCCCGGAAATTATACACCTGCGGAAATGAGTGCATTGCTCTCAATGGGGCATGTTGCAACGTGTGATATAACTGCCACACTTATGGACCTGGTTAGGAAAAAACAGTTGTTGCTTGAATCGGGGTCTTACATCAAAAAGCGCCTGTTTGGGGACAAGGAGGTTGTTGAGTATACCATCAGAACTAATCCAGCCGCCCCCATTGTGCCTCTGAAGGGACATGAGAGCCACTTGATCTCTTGGTTTATAGGTGAAATAGGTGACGGCTACAGTGTGACACTGGATGACATAACGGATTACTCCAAAACCGCATCGGCCGCAACACAGTTTAAAAAGGACTATGACTATTGGTGTAAGCTTGCAGAAGGGGAGGCAAAGGAGAATGACTTCTTTGACACGAAGTCGGGCAAGGGGAGGCTTATAGGTGTCATAATATCGTTGGGTTATATAGCGGCCGGTATCCTTATTGGAACCTTGATGTTTGCAGGCGCAGCAGTGGCGTTAGTCGTCCAAGGATTAATAATGATAATTTTTTCTGCGCGCATTAATAGGCGCACGCCGTATGGAAGCAGTCAAAGGGATATGTGGCTTGCTTTCAAGAAATTCTTGAAGGATTTTAGCAGTATGGACAAAGCCACATTACCATCGCTTGTAATATGGGAGCACTATCTGGTCTACGCTATCTCTCTTGGCGTTGCAAAAGAGGTAATACGCCAACTGCCACTTGTTATTAGTGAGTCGGATCTCACTAGCACCGGTCTTACGTATATGTACGGATATTCAACTTTTGGTAGGTTTGCAAACTTTTCTGATACAATGGATAAAACTGTGTCCTCGGTAGACAACGCAGTCAGCAAAGCAATGTCTGTGGCAAATTCCACTCTGTCATCCTCCTCCGGGGGCGGCGGTGGCTTTAGTGGAGGAAGCTCGGGCGGTGGCGGTGGCGGTGGCGGCGGAGGCGCATTTTAAATATGAAAATGGAGGATCAAGTATGAGAGTACCGGTAGAAATTATTGCTGCTATAGCAGTAGTGGTTATCCTTATTCTGGTGGTAATGTCCACGTACAACAGTCTTGTTGTAAAAAGAAATAGGGTACAAAATGCATGGAGCCAGATCGACGTCCAGTTGAAGAGACGTTTTGATCTAATTCCTAACCTCATTGAGACAGTCAAAGTCTACGCATCAC
>CAZIVK010000172.1:0-4323 GCA_964542515.1 uncultured Oscillospiraceae bacterium
AGGACCTCTTTGATAAGGCCTCCACACTCCGGTCGGAGTATGTTGTTGCTATCCGCGGCCAAGTGCGCTCACGGGGTGAAGGAGCCATAAACAAGGACATGCCTACGGGTGAGGTGGAAATTTTTACGGGTGAACTCCGCATTCTTTCTGAGTCCGAAACACCCCCCTTTGAAATTGTGGACGGCTCACAAGCCAATGACGCAATAAAGCTCAAGTACAGGTACCTGGACTTGAGACGCCCTGAAATGCAAAAGAACATGGCTCTGAGGCATAGGGCTGCCCAGTTTACTCGGAACTTTTTCAGCGGAGAGGGCTTCTATGAAATTGAAACCCCCATGTTAACTAAGTCCACACCGGAGGGTGCACGTGACTATCTGGTACCTTCAAGGGTTCATCCGGGTGAGTTCTATGCGCTTCCACAGTCGCCCCAGCAGTATAAACAGATCCTGATGATGTCCGGTTTTGACCGCTATATGCAGATTGTCCGCTGTTTCCGTGACGAGGACCTCCGTGCAGACCGCCAACCGGAGTTCACACAGATTGACCTGGAGATGTCCTTTGTTGAGATTGACGACATCCTGGAGGTAAATGAGCGCTACGTAAGGGACCTGTTTAAAGCACTTCTGGATGTTGATGTCCAGATTCCCTTTAAGCGTATGCCGTATGAAGAGGCCATGAGCCGCTTCGGTAGCGATAAACCCGACCTCAGATTCGGATTTGAACTTATTAATATATCAGATATTGTATTGGAAACAGAGTTTAAAGTGTTCTCCTCCGCACTTCAGGGAGGGGGCTCGGTCAGACTTATAAAAGTGGACGGAGCCGGAAGCATGACCCGTAAAGAAATAGACTCACTTACAGAGTATGTCAGAACCTACCGCGCTAAAGGCCTGGCATGGTTAAAACTACAAAACGGAGAGATGAGCTCATCATTTGCTAAGTTCCTAAGCCAAGGTGAAGTTGACGCTATCATTCAGCGTTCCGGAGCGGTTGATGGAGACATAATATTTGTTGTTGCAGACACCAATGATGAGACCGTAATGACATCCCTCGGAGCCCTGCGCTGTGAAGTTGCAAAGCGCCTGGGTCTGCTGCGCTCGGACGAATATAAGTTTTTGTGGGTCACTGAGTTCCCACTCCTAGAGTACAGTGAGGAGGAGGGCCGCTACACGGCAAAGCACCATCCTTTCACCGCGCCCATGGAGGAGGATATTGAACTATTCTACAGTGCCCCTGAAAAATGCCGCGCCAAAGCATATGACCTCGTCCTAAATGGCACTGAACTAGGAGGGGGATCTATCCGCATATTTAATGCTAAGGTCCAACAGAGGATGTTTGAAATCCTTGGCTTTACTGCCGAGGATGCCCATGAGAGGTTTGGACACCTCCTCACAGCGTTTAAATATGGTACGCCTCCCCACGGAGGTATTGCCTACGGATTTGACAGGATAATTATGCTCATGACTGGAAGCGAATCCCTACGTGACGTGATTCCTTTCCCAAAAGTTCAGAACGCATCGGAGCCAATGACCGCCTGCCCATCCCCTGTAGATACAAAGCAACTCCAAGAACTGGGTATAGAGCTGCTAAAAGACAACTAGACAAGCGTTAGAAGGAGGATTACTCTATGAAAAAGATCGCCGCCCTGCTGTTGACCGTATTTCTACTCATTTCCGCAGTGCCGGTATTTGCTGCAACATCATTTACTGATATTGACGAGGTGCCGTGGGCTAAGGACTACATCCTTGACATGACTGAAAGAGGGCTCTTTACCGGTTATGCTGATGGAACATTTAGACCAACAAGTAATATCAATATGGTGGAGGTACTTGTACTTTTATCAAGGCTCTGTAGTGAGTCTCCTGAAGTTAAGAACCTTGTCTTGGAGGAATACAATTCCTACTTAACAATACTGCTTGCAGGTAAGAACCTGAATTGGTCTTTTGACGAATTGGCAATATGTCTTGAGGCTGGTATTATCACTAAAGCTGAGCTGGCCACCTCGGTTAGTAAGCTCACAAGCCCTGTCACTAAGGAGGTCCTATCCCTTTACCTTGCCCGTGCCATCCAGCTTGAGAAGGAGGCCTCCCAACTTACATCCTACGCGCTGACATATGACGACTATCTCTCCATCACCACTGATAAACGCCCCTACGTGTATCTTCTGGGGAAAATAGGTATTGTCCAGGGCACATCAGCCGGCAAGTTTGAGCCGCAATCCACGGTTAACCGTGCAGTTAGTGCAACTATGATATCAAGAGCGTTGGAGTATATGGAGACTAACAAGGTTGAGCTGCTACTACCTAAGTACTCATCCTACCAGACACATGGTATTATTGAGGATGTACAGCCGGGAGTTATCTTAATCCGTGGTTTAAATGGCCTTGTGGAGAGGCTACCGCTTCCCACATCCTATACCGCATACATAGACGGATCTGCGGGAGTTCTACTTAACACCTATAGCGGTTCCCTTGTTACGTTGACATGGTCAAAAACTGGTGATGCCATAACCTCGGTAAACATTGACACAAAAACTTCTGTAAAACAGGGCGTTATGAAGTCAATGAGTGTGCAAACTTTCCCGGAAAAGATATATATTACCGGAATATCTGATGGCGTGACATCCGGCTATGATCTTCTATCCACGGGAACACTGGTTACTTATGAAGGTGAAAACACAACCACCACAAAGCTCAGTACCGGCAGTTTTATAACACTGTTTATAAAGGACAGCAAAGTCACAGAAATCAAATCATATAGTGGAAGTTTTGAGCTTGCCGGTAAGATCAAAGGGGTCACGCTGGGCAAACCAATAGTAATTACATTTGATAATACTTCCGGAAAAACCATTGTACTGAACCTAGACCCCGGGGATCTTCCAATCATTAAGAGGGGCACAACCACCACAACGGTGGATAAACTGAGGACAGACGACACAGTTAGAGTTACCTATAAAAACGGGCTAGTGTCCGCAATTGACGTTGATGCCATGACGGCCAATGTTACAGGCACTGTAACGCGTATTATCAAGGATATTTCCGGTTATGTTATAACGGTTATGGATTCCGCTTCAAAGGAGGAATCATACCAGGTTGCAAGCGGCGCATCGGTAACTAAAAATGGCCTTAAGACAACGTTTGATGAACTTTCAATAGGCGGCGCAGTATCCCTTGTAGTGAATGACAACACTGTTACAGCCATTGATATTTCGCCAAAGGTTGCGGCCACAGGCACGGTATCAGGCGAGATCATATTTATAAATGGTACGGATAGTACATTTATACTTGAGGAAACTAGTTCCACAGGTGTAAAAAAACAGGTTACTGTACAGGTTCAGGGATATAACACAAAAATACTCGCGGCGGCCAATGGGGCTAACATTGCATTTAGAGACCTTGAAATATTTGATGTGGTTAGCATCTATGGCATAAACACCGGGGTACTGTTTGAGGCCACTATAATTATTAAAAGATAGCATTTGAGGAGAAGTACGCATATGAGCAAAGTAATTGGTTTTATAGGCGGCGGGAACATGGGAGGCGCACTCATTACCGGAATTGTAAGTTCTGGATACACAGATGCCCGGAACATACTGGTCTATGACAGTTATGCACCTGTTCTTGAGCAGCTGAACGTAGAACTCGGGGTAAGGACAGCTAAGGACAACCTACAGATTGCTACCGAAGCGAATATTCTTTTCATGTCGGTCAAGCCAAACATCTACCCCTTAGTTATAGAGCAAATTAAAGACCATGTGAGCTCCTCAACAGTCATTGTATCTATAGCTGCTGGACAGTCGCTGAAGGGGCTTGCAGATATGTTTGGCAAACCTATTAAGGCTGTGAGGGCCATGCCTAACACACCTGCACTTGTTGGCGCAGCTATGACAGGTATTTGCCCAAACAGTGCGGTCACACAGGAAGAGACTGCAGAGGTCCTGCAGATATTCAAAAGCATTGGTGAGGCTGAGATCATACCAGAAAGTCTTTTTGATGCATTTACTGCGGTCAGTGGATCATCACCTGCTTATGTTTTTGTGATGCTGGAGGCCATGGCGGACGCGGCAGTGCTTCAAGGCATGCCTAGAACTCAGGCCTACAGGTTTGCCGCACAGGCGGTCTACGGCTCTGCAAAGATGGTCCTGGACAAAGAAATTCACCCGGCAGCACTTAAGGACATGGTTTGCTCCCCCGGTGGCACAACAATTGAAGCAGTTACAACACTTGAACGTGAGGGCTTCAGAAATGCAATCATTTCAGCAATGACAGCATGTGCGGAAAAGTCCGCAAAGCTTGTTAATAAATAAATTATCGTAGAAAAGGA
>CAZIVK010000173.1:0-4266 GCA_964542515.1 uncultured Oscillospiraceae bacterium
ACTCTCTGTTTCAGGGCTACTTCTTTAGTAAGCCTGTAACCTCCCTTGCAAAGGGAATTGCTGCCCTCAATATAAACCTTCTCTGTATTCTTGGAGAGCTCAACTCACCTGAACCAAATTTTTCAACCATATCAGAGTTTGTTGAAAAGGATTTAGGTCTTTCATACAGGTTCCTTAAGCTTGCAAACTCAGTCTATTTTGGTGCAAGGATGCAGGTAAAGTCAATTTTCCAGGCAATTGTGCAGCTTGGCCTCTACGAGCTTGAGCGCTCGGTACATCTGATGCTTGTCAATAGAGCAACAACTCCGGAAAATGCGGAACTCATTAAACTCAGTGTAATCCGCGGAAGGGTAATGTCACTACTTTCAATTGAAATGGGTAGGCCTGAAATGGAGTCAGACTGCTTTCTCACAGGGCTGTTTTCATCAATTGATAGTATTCTGAACGAGGACATGTCCATAATATTAAAGGACCTCTCCTTCAACCGCCTGGTAAGCGCGGCCCTACTTGGAGAAGATGGTGACCTCCGCAAGCTACTAAACTTTATTATTTCCTATGAAAGTGGTGACGGTGAAAGATTTGCAAAGGAAC
The DNA here is from genome assembly GCA_964542515.1 of uncultured Oscillospiraceae bacterium. GTDB lineage: Bacteria > Bacillota > Clostridia > Oscillospirales > JAAYOS01 > CAZIVK01. Next base: position 592 of record CAZIVK010000173.1, read on the forward strand.
CCCTCCTCGCCACTATAGGAATTGAACGCTTTATTCAGCTCTACTTTGAGGCAGTAAACTGGCAAGTGTCTGCTTTAGTATAATATATAGAGGAATAGGAGAACTTTTTATATGCCGATTAAGCTTATTGCTACAGATTTGGACGGAACCCTCTTACAGCGTGACGGCCGCTCAGTGGCACAAAAAGATATAGACGCATTGAGGGCAGCTTCTGAAAAAGGAGTTTATGTTGTAATTGCTACCGGGAGGACCTGGACTGTCCTATCCCACATAGCCGGCCAACTGTTTAAAACAGATTACGCTATAATATCAAACGGGGCCTCTATCTACAACGTGTCCAAGCAGGAATATGACGTAGTAAATGAGGTCCCATTTGAAATGTGGAGCCCTATATATTCTGATTTAACTAAGAACGGTGCCGGCTTTGAGGTCTATAATAGGGGCAGAAGCTACATTGACGAGTCTAGACTGGTGGACTTTGACAGTCCCCACATACACCCAAAAGTGGTAGCATCCCTCAGAGAGCACCTAAATCCTGTTGACAATATACTGGATTTCCTGGACGGCAAATCTATAGAAAAAATTCATGTCCTACACATACCTTCCAGCAACTACGGCGCTGTATATGGCCGGTTAAGCAGCAATCCAAACATTAGTCTCACCAACTCACTGCCAAAAAACGTTGAGATAAACGGGGCAGGAACTGGCAAAGGCGCGGCCTTGGAGAAGCTCTGTACAGGTCTCGGAATAACATCTGACGAGGTCATGGTTTTTGGGGATGCGGAAAATGACCTGGACATGCTGAGGTGGGCGGGTTGGTCCTTTGCCATGGATAATGCTTCAGATGACATTAAGCAGGCCGCACGCTATATAACCCTACCCAACACCCAAAATGGTGTTGCCTCAGCCATTCATAAATTTTTACTTTGAGTAAATAGATACTTCCCCAACAATTCCGGATGGCTCTATCATTGCGGATCCTCTTCCAAAAATATTCCCTCCACCATCTGTCATGGAGCGGACTTTCTGGTCAAGAGTATTGGCAACTTCAATTTTAAGACTGTTGGTGCCGTCCTTTACCAGCTTTGATATGTCGAATAGATACGGCGGTGCAATCTTTATACCGGCGTTTTTTCCGTTTACCCAGACCTCCACACCTTCGTAGGCATCCTCCAGCTCCAGTGTTGCTGTGCTGCCGGTCTTTAGGTCAAAGATGGTCTCATAACGGATAAACCCTGAGAATTCAGAATGCTTGAGGCCTATGCTCTCAAGTTTTGTAACTGTCTCCTCATTTGTAAAGTTGGGGTACTCCCTGGACTCAGCGTAGGACAGCTTCCATGTGCCGTCAACCGCTGTCCTGTCTCCATCTGTGCTAAGTGCAGGAACAAGTGGATAATCCTTTATAGCATCTCCCATAATAACTATAGCCATTTGGTATGGTTCAACCCTCAGACTGAGCTTTGTTCCCCCGGAGACCGCTGTGTATTCCAATGGACGTAGTACGTTTTCATAAGCGTCATAAAGCACTGCATCACCGGTGCTCTTAACTGTTATTTCACCATCAAATACAAGTGAGGACTCCTCGTTGGAGAATAGGTAAATATCATTTGACTGGCGGTAGCGGTAGTAACGCAACCGGTCAAATTTTGTGGATAGTTTTACATCATTAAATCCCTTGGCTTCAAGGTACTGAGCCAACTCATTGAGCTTCACAACACTGCATGTGGCCAAACCTGCTATAAGTGCGCTATTTCCCGATGTATCCGTGTTGTCACTTATCCCCGCTGGAAGGGCGTCTATAAATATAACTTCAAAACCCTGTTTTGATGCCATAGCCCCAAACTTAGCTACCTTTTTTGTTATAAACTCCGCATATGGAACCACAAGCGCCTTATAGGTTTCACCATTTACATTAAGGCTACCATCAAAGGACGCATTAAACATCTCCATATCTACAAAGACATCTGAAGGCAGTATGTCAAAGTCTATTTGGTTTTCCATGAGTTGACGGGCTGGCTTTTGCATAAACATATGTCCACCGGTCCACTCCGCCTCTCCGTGATACAGCATTGCTACAGGAGCTATATGTGTGCCTCCGTTTGTCAAGTGGCAGACGCGGTTTAGGTACATCATAAGCTTTTGGAAGTGCCGGTACTGAGGGTTGTGCCCATGTGCATAGAAGTGTGGAGGACAGTCAAAGTCCGGAAACTCCTTAGGTGAAAAAGCGTGGGGTACAAAGTAGTTAACCCCGCGTACCAGGAAGTGGTCTGTAAGGTACTTCATTAGCCTCACACCACACGACCATCCATAAGCTCCATATATTTCACACATAGCACGCCCGAGCTTCTTAGGGTCTATATGGGCGTGTGACGACGCCAGCTTACCGAGTATGAAATGGTAGAACTCTCCATCCCCCTCTGTAAACCCTCCCTTACGTGTATGGTTCTCCCCTGCAAGAAGTACCTGATTTCCAATATTGTCTATGCCGGCCATATGCTGACCTGCCAAACCGCGGAAATAGTGTCCGAGGCTCGACCCTAGACGGGCGTGTTGGTTGTTGTCCTCTATAGTGTGCCCAATATATTCAACTCCATGGTCACTGCACCAGCCACCCAAAAGGTTGGAGAAATTCTCCTCCGCCATTTTTGTGACAGTGTCCATATATGCATAGCGTACCTGTGCATTTACATCCTTATCCGCAGAATCTGCCCAGAGTACAGGTAGCTTCTTCATCCAGTCTTTACCCAAGCGCTCCTCAAGCATACCGGGCACATAGTTGCTCCAGGGTAGGGGCATCTCCTTTTTACCTACGATCTCGTCAAAGTTGAAGCCTACAGTGTTACCAAACAGAGGCTCGTCCGAAAAGAACCCTACAAATGTCTTGCCAAAGTCATCCTTGTAGCGCGCGTAATGGGGCTCATATACTGCATCCAACTGTACCTGGCAACTTGCTGGATCAAGCATATTTATATAGTCCGTTCTTCCGCCCCCGTTGCGGGTCTTATAAACTACATATACCCTCCACATTCCATCAGGTACATTCCAAACCATTTTACCGTCCTCAACCAAATGGCTCAGGTCAACAAACTCTGTATCCAGAGCACCTTCCTCAACAAGCCTAGTTGCCAAAACTGTCATAAGACTGTCATCATCAAATAGCCTGGGTTCAGGTCCACGGAACATCCGGTTTGCTCCACCTCCAAAGGGGCTGGGTGTGAACCGCGCCATTGACGCAACATCCAGTACCACCTGTGGCTTTGGCCCCGCAATATCCGCGGTCTCGAAATTGATATACTGTTTACAGAGCGATGGATCCGCTTCAGCCAGTGCACCATTTGCGGTACCTGTTGGAAAGTGTGCGTCATCCAGCAGCCAGACCTTCATTCCCCGTGTTCTGGCCTCATCCATAATAATGTCAAAGTCATGCCACCACTTAGGTCCGCAAAAATCCGGATGGGGCCTGCACTCAACACAAACTGCCTGTATGCCGCAGTCCTGGATTTTCTCCATGTATTCCCTCAGAACGGCCTCTTCCTCGCCATGTTGCCAGAAAAATGGCAGTATATAGTTATCACCTTTAGATTCCAATAGCTCGGCTAACCTTTTCTCCAAATCTATCTCTCCTTTACATATACATATATAATTTTAATAACTATACTTATTATAGCTGAGAAC
>CAZIVK010000174.1:0-4266 GCA_964542515.1 uncultured Oscillospiraceae bacterium
GCAAGGTAACATATAACTGTTATTGCCGCCACCGATGTGAAGCCCATAAATTCCATATAAATCACCCCCTTGGAACATTATATTCCGAGGGGGTGGTCATGTTGCAAAAATTATTGGCCAGTCTGTTAGTCCAAGGTTTATTCCAGGATTTATGCCCGATATGTTATAGTTTCAAGGAAATTTACTTTTAATCTTGACATTTTGATCTATTTTTGTTACATTAGTTGTAGCGACAGTTTCAGAAAGGATCTCCTATGAATGATTTTAATATTCTTCTGCAGGTTGTAATTGCAGAGGCACTCTCGGTGGGTATTCCCATCTCAAACAATATTGACCCAAATGTAAAAATCAACAGCAGGGCTCAAACACGCTTTGGCTGCTGTATCAGGACAGGTGAACGCTACATTATAGAGCTCACTGACAAATTGCTGACAGCCACAGAAACAGCTTGCAAGGAGATTATTGCCCATGAAATTCTACATACATGCTACGGTTGCAGAAACCATGGTACGCGCTGGAAGCTTTATGCTGACAAAATGAACCAGGCCCTAGGCTACAACATAGCCCGCACAGGGTCCCATGAAGCTCTAGGCCTTAAGAACACCACCCCAGTAAGACATCTCATAGTCTGTAGGGATTGTGGGCTAGAAATTAAACGTGCTCGCCACTCTGAATTGACACGTAACCCAAGCAAATACCGCTGCAAGTGCGGTGGTAAGCTTATCCTGAAATATTAGTATCTATCAATACTGTTTAGTTTAGTTGCGTTTGTCCTTTAGTGCAGCAACATTTTTGGCTATCTGCTCTCTTGCGTCCTCCATCAGTTCATCCCACTCACCCTCATAGTCGTATGTGACGGGGTTCCCTGACTCATAGCGGTCAACATATCCTCGCAAAAGCTCAAAATCCTTTTCGTAGGCATGGAAGCTGTTGGCGCGGTGTGTATATGACCCCATTGGGTAACCCAGGTCATCAGCTATCCTCTTCTGCAGGAAAATTAGAGCAAATGCATTCATATAGGTTGCTTTTGCAGCGTCATTTGATCTAAACAGCACCTTGCAGTGTAGTTTCTGGTCCCTTACAAAATACTGTATGTGCTGAAGGCACGCAGGGGATGTATTCCCTTCCCGTGTGTCATGTTTCCAATCACGTATGTCAATTACAGCTCTGCGTGAGTCAGGGTTTCTCTTTAGTTCCTGCAGTATAAATGGTATCTGTTCAACAATACGGCTGTGGTACGTGTACTCCCAGTTTCCCGCCTCAATTTCAAAGTCCAATATCCCGTCGAGCATCTCCTGGCGGTACTGCTCAAGTTCACTAAATCCCCCAATGAAAAGCCGGCTTATCACTGGCTCCTGGAGGGGTTTTTCTATTTCAATTGTCATTGATATCTCTTTTTGGTTGGTGTTGTAGTCCGGACATGGAGTTACTTCACCTTCTTTGTGGAGTATAGAAAGAGCTCTGTGGTAGGCCTCCGGTAGCGTTTGCTCACTTACTAAATATTCCTTCATATCCTCAGCTCCAATTTATTTTTGTGCCAGGTCCGCTGCCTTATCCAGTTTTCTATTCCTAAAGTAAAGAAACATATCAATTGAAACTGTAACCAAATTAATTATGTAAAATATTAGGACGTAGGTAATTGAGCTCTGAACCAGCTTATTAACTATACCAAACACATAACCTATCCAGATCAAGCAAATAAAGAGAAAGCTCTTCCCCTTAGCTGTCCGTGATCTATAGGACTTCAGTATAGATATAGGCCACGAAATCCCAAAACAGACAACCATTAGTACTTCAAAAATTTCTGTCATTTATACAACCCCCAAAAAATAATAACTCAAATATACCATTTACGTAAAAATCTGTCAACGGTCACGCCGGTTTACCGGACGGGGATTACATATATTAATATGCAAAAAAAGTGGAGTATGCTTCCCAAAAGAACAAAGATGTGGAACACCGCATGCATAAACGGATATTTACGCTTACCTATAGCGTATAACACCGCTCCTACAGTATAAGCAACCCCACCGGCAAGCAACAGCACAAGCCCACCGCGCTCTATTGTTTCCATAAGAGGTTTAAGAGCTATCAGAACACACCACCCCATTGCAATATAGCAGATCATTGAGAACACCGCAAATTTCTTAAGGTCAATTGAGTTTAGTACAATCCCTAAGGCGGCGGCACCCCATATCACTCCAAGAATAGTCCATGCAAGGACAGGATATACAGGTCTTAAGGCTATTAGCGTAAGTGGGGTATATGATCCGGCAATCAACAGAAAAATTGAACAGTGGTCTATAATCTGGAACACACGCTTGGCTATTGGTGCAGTCAGGCCATGGTAAAAACTGGACATTGTATAAAGAATGATCATTGTTGACCCATAGATGGATGCAGATACAACTCCCCACATATCTCCCCTATAAACAGCCATTGCAACACACAAAACAAGTGCAACAATTGCAAAAACGCCCCCAACAATGTGAGATATCATATTAAACATCTCAACACTCTTAGAATAGGATGGCAATGTTCGTTTGGATAGAGGTATACGCATAAATCATTCTCCTTTGGCAAAGGGAATAGTGGAGCAGGCGGCCACTCCACTATCCCCGGTATGCTCTGTTGCTTAGTTTTGGCTATTGAGTTGTGCAAGCAGTCCGTACATCATTTCATCTGTAAACGCACCACCTGCAAAGGAGGCCATTGTCTTCAAGGGCATATCCGCCATCATGGCCATGAGGTCCATTCCGCCTAGTGCGCCTTGATCCATGCCTTCCGGAAGTCCAGCTTCTGGATCCAAGGAGATTCCAAGTCCTTCTCCCATCTTTGCAAACATTCCCATTACAATTTGCTGTCCTGCGGGTGACCCCATGATGTATTTTAGAGGGGTATATTCGTCAAATATCTGGACAGGCCTGTGCAGAGATTCTACGGTCACTCGTGCGGAGAGAGGTGTTGAGTCGGAGCTAGGACCTACAAGTATTTCAAACGCACCAGTTTCAACGGTCCAGTCATGTGTGCTTGTATCCCAGTATGCAAATGCACGTCTGTCCAGCTTAAACTGAACACTCTTCTTTTCTCCTGCCTTGAGGGAGACCTTTTCAAAACCTTTTAGTTCTTTGAGTGGGCGGTCTACGTAGCTTTCTATGTCGCTAACATAGAGTTGGATGATCTCCTGTCCGTCCACTTTTCCTGTGTTTTCCACGTCAACGTATACGTTAAGTGTCTCATCTTCCTTCATTGCGGAACGGTCCACTTTTAAGTTTGAGTAAGCAAATGAGGTGTAGCTCAGTCCATATCCAAACGGGAAGAGAACAGGGAGGTTCTTCTTTTCATAGTAACGGTATCCTACATAGATGCCCTCACTGTATACAACGCTCTCTTTTCCGGGGAAATTCAGGTGCGATGGGTTATGTTCCAATGCCAAGGGCCATGTCTCCGCAAACTTAGCGGATGGATTTACTGCCCCGGTCAGAATGTCTGCAATAGCTCCTGCCGCTGCCTGTCCGCCAAGGTGAGCTACTAGGATGGCGTCCGCCTTGTCTGCCCAGGGCAGCTCAACTGCGGATCCGCTCACTACAACAACGGCTGTGTCCGGACGTACTGCAAGTACTGCTTTAACTAGTTTATCCTGGTTTGAAGACAGCTTGAGGTCGTCACGGTCATAGCCTTCTGTGACACCCTTTGTGGTAAGAGTAAGCATAACAACTACATTCTTAGCTTTTTGTGCTGCTGCTACAGCGGATGCTATAAGTGCCTCATCCGCAGAGCCGTCCATTTTATAACCCTGTTCAAAGGTTATTTCGTCGGATGTAAGCTTTCCGAGTTCCTCAATAAAGTTGTCCACTTTATAGGAGTTTATGTGACTGGAACCGCCTCCCTGGTATAGTATCTCCTGAGCGGGCGCTCCTATTACAGCATAACTACCACTTTCAAAGGGTAGGAGGTCGTTTTTATTCTTAGCAAGAACCATTGTCTCTCCGGCGGCTTTCCGCGCTAATGCGTGGTGGGCGTCAAAGTCTGTTACCGTGTCAGGACGTCTGGTGTCCATCCAACGGAATATTATGTTCAAGAATCTTGTGACGGCCTGATCCAGGACCGCCTCATCCAGCTCACCGGATTTAACTGAGTCAACAATTTGTTTGTCTCTTGAGCCTCCGGAGGAGGGCATCTCAAGCTCACAACCGGCTTTTAGGGCGGGGACTCTCTTGTCCATTGCACCCCAGTCGGTCACAACAAATCCTTCAAATCCCCAAG
>CAZIVK010000175.1:0-4227 GCA_964542515.1 uncultured Oscillospiraceae bacterium
ACCAAAGGCGCACCTAAATTGATTAAAGAAATTATTTCATTTGTGGCTAAGTCGGATCCGGAGGTGGCAGCAGCTATAAATTCAGAGCTCTCTAGACAGAAAAACGGAATTGAGTTGATAGCCTCTGAAAACTTTGTCAGTGAAACCGTAATGATGTCCATGGCCAACGTACTGACCAATAAGTATGCTGAGGGCTACCCTGGAAAACGTTATTATGGCGGATGTGAAAATGCGGACATCATTGAGGATATTGCTCGTAACCGCGCAAAGGAGCTCTTTGGAGCCGAGTATGCCAACGTACAGCCCCACAGCGGTGCACAAGCCAATACAGCGGTTTATTTTGCTTTCTGTAAGCCTGGTGACACTGTTTTGGGTATGAATTTGGCACACGGGGGACACCTCTCACATGGTAGCCCTGCAAATATTTCAGGTAGCTATTATAACATTATCCCCTACGGTGTGGACAGTGTGACCCACCAAATTGACTATGATGAGGTGCGCCGCCTGGCGCTTGAAAACAAACCCAAAATGATAATTGCAGGCGCATCAGCCTACCCCAGAGCAATTGACTTCAAAAGATTTTCTGAAATTGCAGCAGAGTGTGGTGCACTTCTGTTTGTTGATATGGCACATATAGCAGGACTTGTTGCAACTGGTCTGCACCAGAACCCTGTACCGTATGCAGATATTGTAACAACAACCACACATAAGACATTACGCGGCCCCCGGGGTGGCCTAATTCTGGCAAAGGAAAAGTACGGCAAAGCGCTGGATAAAGCAGTGTTCCCAGGAACCCAGGGCGGTCCACTTATGCACATTATAGCCGCCAAGGCCGTCTGCTTTGGAGAGGCATTGGGTGATGCATTTAAGGAAAACCAACGTCAGGTTGTAAAAAATGCAGCTGCACTCGCCGGGGCATTGTTGGATCTAGGGTTTGACCTAGTATCGGGCGGGACGGAAAACCACCTCATGCTCCTGGATCTGAGGAAGTTTGAAATTACCGGACGGCTTCTGGAAAGACGTCTTGATAAGGTCGGTATAACTGTAAATAAGAATGCAATTCCAAATGACCCTGAGAGCCCGTTTGTGACCAGTGGTATACGTATTGGAACACCGTCTATAACAAGTAGAGGCTTCAAGGAGGAGGATATGAGCGTTATTGCAGAGCTTATATATCTCACAACCACAGCTTACCCTGAGAAGGCAGAAGTGATCCGGGAAGGGGTAAAAAGGCTGACGGAAAAATACCCACTTTACTGATAGGAGGTTTATGTTGTGTATAAGCCGCTTGCCGATAGGCTGCGTCCCGAAACGCTGGATGAAGTAGTGGGTCAGCACCAAATTCTTGGCCAGAGGGGGCTGCTCCGCAGGATAATAGCTTCGGGAAACATCACCAATATGATATTTTTCGGACCGCCCGGCACCGGCAAAACTACAGTTGCAAACATAATCGCCAAGGAGACAAACAGGACCCTGTATAAACTAAATGCTACAACCGCATCTATATCAGATATAAAATCTATGATATCTGATATAGATACGTTGCTTGCGCCCGGTGGTATATTGCTCTACCTGGATGAGATCCAGTACTTTAACAAAAAACAACAACAGTCGCTCTTGGAGTTTATTGAAAACGGTAAAATAGTACTGATAGCGTCAACAACTGAAAACCCATATTTCTACGTCTATGGAGCTATACTCAGCCGGTCTACGGTTTTTGAGTTTAAGCCAATACCAAGCGAGGATATTGAAAAGTCTATCACTAGAGCAGCCAATCTGCTTGGTGAGGAACATAACACTCAGATTGCTTTCGAGGACGGGGTGGTTGAACATATCGCCTCCTGCTCGGGTGGGGACGTACGGAAAGCTCTAAATTCGCTTGAAGTTCTGGTGGCAGCATCAGAAACTACAGATGGGCGCACATTGGTAACTGTAGCTGACGCCCTAGTTGTATCGCAGAAGACCTCACTTAGGTTTGACAGGGACGGGGATAACCACTATGATCTACTTTCAGCGTTCCAAAAGTCAATCCGAGGGTCAGATCCGGATGCCGCTGTGTATTATTTGGCTCGTATTTTGGCGGGTGGAGACCTTGTTTCAGCCTGTAGGCGTCTGCTTGTAATAGCTGCGGAGGATGTGGGGCTTGCATATCCCCAGGCAATGTCAGTTGTTATGGCCTGCGTTAATGCCGCCCAGCAGCTAGGCCTTCCGGAGGCTCAGATACCCTTAGCTGAAGCCGTTATACTTTGCGCAACATCTCCAAAGTCCAATTCAGCAGCGGAAGCAGTGGGCGCCGCAATGTCTGACATACAAAACGGTAAAACAGGAGATGTACCCAACAACCTGCGTGACGCACACTACCAGGGTGCTGCAAAGCTGGGACGTGGACTTACGTATATGTATCCCCACGCATATCCAAATAACTATGTAAAGCAACAGTACTTGCCGGATGAGCTTGTTGACACGGTGTACTATAAATACGGCAACAACAAAAACGAACAATCTTTTTACAAGTATTGGGATAAAATAAAAAAAGATTGACCTGAAAGAAAGTGAGAGAACATGTTTAAAGTAGTTGAAAAACGAGTTCTTAATTCAAACGTTAAATTGATGAGAATAGAGGCGCCATTTATTGCTCGTAAAGCAAAGCCCGGTCAATTTATTATCTTTAGAGTGGATGAGTTTGGAGAGAGAGTTCCCTTGACCATAGCTGAAGTTGACACTGAAAGAGGTCTTATAACTGTCATCTTCCAGGAGGTAGGGGGTAGCACAATTAAGCTGGGTAGCCTCAATGAGGGTGATTATATTAGGGACTTTGTAGGTCCGCTAGGAGAGGCATCCCACTTGAGTGGTATGAAAAAGGTCTGTGTTATAGGAGGAGGTCTCGGCTGCGCAATAGCATACCCTCAGGCAAAACATCTGCACAGCTTAGGGGCTGAGGTAGATATAATTGCCGGATTCCGCACAGAGGAGCTGGTGTTCTTTGAGGATGAAATGAGACAGAATTCCAGCCGCCTATTCATGATGACCGATGACGGTTCATATGGTGAAAAAGGTCTCGTAACCGCAAAGCTAAAGGAACTTATAGATTCAGGAGAAAACTATGACGCCGTCATAGCAATTGGTCCTCTACCTATGATGAAATTCGTCTGTCTTACTACAAAGCCCTACGGCATTAAAACTGTTGTAAGTTTGAATCCAATTATGGTAGATGGTACTGGTATGTGCGGTGGCTGCAGGGTAACCATAGGTGGAGAGACCAAGTTTGCCTGTGTGGACGGACCTGACTTTGACGGTCATCTTGTAGATTTTGATGAGGTCATACGTCGCTCCGCCATGTATAAGGATTCGGAAAAGGAATCCCTTGAAGCCCATGATTGTAAAATAACCGGAGGATCAGTCAATGCCTAACATGTCCCTTAAAAAAGTAACTATGCCCGAACAGAACCCCGGCATAAGGAATAAGAATTTCGAAGAGGTAACACTGGGGTACTCCCCCGAGCAGGCAATGGAGGAAGCTACACGTTGCTTGAGCTGTAAACATAAGCCTTGCGTAAAGGGGTGCCCTGTTGCTGTCAACATTCCGGAGTTTATTAACCAAATAGAAAAAGGAATGTTTCTTGAGGCCGGCAAGACAATTAAAAATACAAACTCACTACCCGCTGTTTGTGGCAGAGTATGTCCACAGGAGAGTCAATGCGAAGCTCTCTGTGTGCGCGGTATAAAAGGTGAGCCTGTAGCTATCGGCAGACTTGAGCGCTTTGCAGCGGACTACTCTATGGATACGCCGGTTGATCTAGCCGGGAAACTCCCCTCTAACGGTATCAAGGTGGGTGTTATTGGAGCCGGTCCCGCTGGGCTGACATGTGCCGGTGACTTAGCAATGATGGGCTATGATGTAACAGTCTTCGAGGCTCTTCATGATGCTGGTGGAGTATTGATCTATGGCATTCCCGAGTTTAGGCTTCCAAAGGAGATTGTCAAAAAAGAGATTGATAAGCTAGTGGACTTAGGTGTTACACTACAGACAAACTTCATAGTCGGAAAAACTATGACAGTGGATGAACTCTTTGAAGACGGCTTTGAAGCTCTGTTTATTGGGTCGGGTGCCGGACTTCCAAAATTTATGAATATTAGCGGGGAAAATCTCAATGGTGTATATTCCGCCAACGAGTTTTTAACCAGGGTGAACCTGATGCACGCGTATTCAGAGGATTTTGACACGCC
>CAZIVK010000176.1:0-4192 GCA_964542515.1 uncultured Oscillospiraceae bacterium
TTAAGCAGAGGCGGAATTGCCTTGATCTGAATAGGTGTGGCCTCTGAGTACCCTTGCTCTACAAGAGCTCTCTGAATAGGTGTAATAATGTTTAGGTCGCTAAATAACATTCAATGTTTCCTTTTTGGTTAAATTTTTTGTAAAATACAAATTATAGTTTGCACAATACATCTTATTGTGGGGCATTAACAGCTCAATGTCAACAATTACTTTTTCAGCTTATACTTTAGCCACAAAACAAGTATATTTATATGGATTTTTGTTAAATTATGGGGGATTGCTATGGTTTTCAGCAGTATCATATTTCTTTTCTATTTTTTACCCTTTACAATGCTGGAATATCCTTTTTCACATTCCAGGCTATGAGCTATGTTATTGACGTCTACCGTAAAGATGCAGAGCCCCAGTATAATGTAGCTAAAGTGGCTCTTTACGTCACTGCATTTTCTCAACTGGTAGCTGGTCCCATTGTGCGCTATACAACTGTTATGAACCAAATTGAGTACAGAGAAATAAAATTTGATCAGGTTGCAAACGGAATTGTTCGTTTTGTTATTGGTCTAGCAAAAAAAATCTTGATAGCCAACTCACTTGGCGCAGTTGCTGACAGTGCTTTTAATGTACCAAACGGTGAAATATCTACCCTCCTTGCCTGGCTTGGTGTAGTCGCCTATGCACTTCAGATATATTACGATTTCAGCGGGTACTCTGATATGGCAATTGGCATGGGAAAAATGCTGGGCTTTGAATTTGAAGAAAATTTCAACTACCCCTACATCTCTAAAAGCATAACGGAATTCTGGCGGCGCTGGCATATGTCGCTTGGTACGTGGTTCCGTGATTACCTATACATCCCCTTAGGCGGAAGCAGAAAAGGATTAGCCATACAAATACGCAACCTGCTCATTGTTTGGGCTGCTACCGGACTATGGCATGGCGCCGCCTGGACCTTTGTCATTTGGGGATTATACTACGGAGTATTACTTATCCTAGAAAAGCTCAGCGCAAAAGCAATCTCAAAGGTTCCAGATCCAATCAAATGGGTTTTTACCACTCTGCTGGTACTGATTGGCTGGGTCTTCTTCCGGGCCGTAAGCATCACTAGTGCCCTTCAATATATTCGTAACCTCACAGGAGTGGGTAATGTGCTGTCAGAGGACCTCTTCCGTTTGCTATTCCATGACAACTGGTTTGTGCTAATGATAGCTTGTCTTGGAGCAACACCCACCGTTAAAATATTGGGGAATAAAATTATCTCACTCTTTAAAATGGAAAACTATAGTCATTGGGTGATTAAGGCCGCTATAACCTGTACCCTCCTTGCTGTATGCACAGTATATCTTGTTAACTCGACATACAACCCCTTTATTTATTTCAGATTTTGATAGGAGTTATGATATGCAAAATAAAAAAGCCGCCGTTGTCGTAATCCCTTTCTTTCTATTTTTAATCTCCTTTCTCCTGCTCAGCATCTCGGATAAGGATGAAACATACAGCAGTCACGCGGCACTTATATAGCAGACAGCCGTTGGCTTATGACAAAAACATATCCCCTCAGCACCTGGCAAGTAAGAAATTTCACTGATGCACTCAAGGGCATTGCGGAAAAAAATGCAGGTGTTTCCAATGAACCAACCCGGTTTTACTACGCAATTATCCCAATCAAAAACTACGCCCTGTCTTTTATAGACTCAGACTATATCGTAGATAAAAATAGCGATACCAACAGAAGCCTTTTAGCCAGTTCTATGGAGGGGCTGGACTCTATCAAAACAATTGATGTCGCTGCAAACTTTATAGATAACTTTACAGAAGATCAGCTGGAATCTCTATACTTTAGAAGCGATTTTCACTGGAATGCAAAAGGCGCATATGAAGCCGCCAATCTAATTCAAAAACATTTTGCTCATGAGGGCACCATCTCAGAATCTGACATGTTTGTTCCGGAAGACTTTGATTGGATAACCCTAGACCACGCATCATACCAAGGGGATCTTAACCGGCGCTTTTCCAACCTATTTCCTATGAATGAGGAAATTCCCATAATTTCACTGAAGAACCAGGAAGGGCTAACTTACTATCTTTCTGTGGATGACTCTCAGCCGGCAGATAGAGCGGATATTATTGGAAAGAACACCCAGAACACTTCCCTAACATATAATGATATTTATACCGATAATATAGCACTCTATAAAGCTCACAACATCAACGCCCCTTCAGACAAGACATTGATTATTTTTAAGGACTCACTAGAAAACCCAATGACAGACTTTTTTTCAGCAGTATTTCGTGAGGTTATTGTTATTGATGCGCGGTTCAACGTCCCTGTAGATATGACCGGGTTATTGGAATCAAAGGAAGATAGCGTTATTCTCTTCATGTTCCACCAAAATAACGCCAGTGCTGAGCTGATATCATACCTGACAAAGTAAAGAAGAAAATAACCAAACAAGAAGTCACAGTAAGCACTTTAACGTGCACTGTGACTTCTTTAATTTATCTAGTGGTATGTTATTTATTCTCTGGCTCTATGCCAAAGATAGCGGCCATGATTCCTGTTCCGGGGAATGCTCTTGCTGAAGGTTCTTCCAGGCAGACTAGCTTGTAGTCGTGGTCTGTGCGGACGGAGCAGGTGCGGTCAAAGAGCATGGTAGGGCAGCTGTCGGATTTAACCTGTGGCCACCCCGGCATTCCGGGATGGTTAGGATTACCTGTTTCAGCAAAACGGATCCATGCTGTTGCCATGATGTCTTGAAGCTTTTCACTGACATCGGGCTCGTATTGTGCTTCGATGTATTCTGCGTTATGGAAGACGTATGGTTCTTCAGCATTGTGCCAAGGCATAGTTCCATCCATAAATGGAGCTTCAAGGTTAAACATCCAGTTGTAAATAGGGGCTGCACCCTCTTGCTCCGCACGTAGTTTACTGAACTCAATACTTCCACGGCGGCTGGACATTGCCATATAGAGAACATCTGCTAAGTTGCGGTCTGGGTATGCGTTCTTGAAAGCTGCTATGTATGCATCCGCCTGATCTCCAAACTTTTCACGGATCATCTGCAGTTTGTACTCATCTGTCCAGTGATTCTTTGATCCTTCACCAATCTTTACATTGTAATTGTTTGTAAACTCGCCAAGAACAGTTCCAACCATCATAGGAATGTGCTTGCTCTCCTCACGGAATCCTACTGCGGCTGCATGACCCATATAATAGCTGCCATCAGCTATCGGGCCCCAATTAGCGCGCTTGTTTAATTCGTTATTAAAGATCCATGTAACCTCGGCGGTGGCCTGTGCTAGGTCATACCAGTCAACTGTTTCAATTTTCTTAACGTTTTCAGGTGCTATGTCTAGACGCTCAAGCAACAACTTAGCAAACAGCTGGCGGTCCTTACGTTCCTGAGCGTAATCTGCTTCAAACTTGCCCTGAGATCCACCGGATTGCATTACAGCTGTATGGAAGAGGCCATCTGCTGCGGGTGTTTGTAGCATGGATAAAACTTTCATTCCACCCCCGGATTGCCCAAATATCATCACGCGCTCTGGGTCACCGCCAAAGTTTTCAATGTTATCATGAATCCACTGGAGAGCTGCAACCAAATCCGCAAGTCCTGCGTTACCTGAGTTTGCATACTCCTCACCATACTCAGACAGATCAAGGTATCCCAACACATTGAGGCGATGGTTAACAGATACAACAACAGCATCCCCATATTGGGACAGGCTTTCACCGTCGTATGAATAAATTTCTATGGAGGATCCTGAGAACCATCCACCGCCATGGAGCCATACCATAACCGGACGCTTATGTTCTTTGTCAAGGCTCTGAGTCCAGATGTTCAGGTACTGACAGTGCTCATTTTGAGGATAGAAATAATGGGGCACATAGAATTGGTCGTGGGGAATTGGTGTATTTATTTCCGGAGCTACATGTCCAAACTCTATAGCAGGCTTAACACCTTCCCAAGGCTGAACCTGTTCCGGCTGATGAAAACGGACTGCATCGGCGTACTTAATACCACGGAAAATATAGGTGTCCTCTACCTTTGAACCGCGAACCTTGCCTTCTTTGGTATGGGCAACAGGTTCATCAAAGTTGGTGACTACCTGCCGGGTGAGCTTTCTCATATACATGGAATCAGTCACTTCCTCTCTTTACTCAGATTTGTTGCCTCGGGCCACCGCCCAGGAA
>CAZIVK010000177.1:0-4183 GCA_964542515.1 uncultured Oscillospiraceae bacterium
TACTGGAGCCGTGTATATCAGATGCAAACATCAACTTCATTGAATTGCCTCACTTTACATAGTTTTGCGGAGTCCGATCTCTTCACCTTTGAGAATACGTTTAAAGTTTTTAATATGCTTAATTACTATAATAACCGATGCCACAGCAGCTATAGCGGCAACAAGCCACCCAATATTGGTGAAGATGATGAATAGAGGGTAAGCAACTACGGTGGCCAGTGTTCCTATAGCAATGTAGTCCGTAATGATTGTAATGAGTACAATAGCAATGCCAATTATGATGAAAAACTTCCAGTTCAACACCAGTATCATACCCAGGTAAGTTGCAAAACCTTTCCCACCACGGAACGCCAAGTAAAAGGGATACATATGTCCAAGTACGCAACTTACACCTGCAATTACACCTGCAAGCGCTAAGTCCGGATAAATTGTTTTTGCAATTAGTACAGCTACCGCTGCCTTTGCAATGTCACAGACACCTACGATAATTCCAATTTTCCACCCCATAGTTATGGTGGCATTGGAGGCACCGGGATTATTTGTGCCGCGGGTGCGTATATCAAATCCCTTAAGACGGGCAATCAAAAACGCTATGTTAAACGTGCCTAAAAGATATCCTATACCTATGCAGATAAGGTAAGCCATTGAGATTCCTCCACACAACAAGTGTCTTTCTAAAGTGTTTTACTGCCTATGCCTGCTGCCCGAGCGCTCTCAAGCTTATTTAGCAGCTTGTACAGTGGTTTGAATAGAACAAGCGCTAGAAAAAAGTTTCCAACTCCGTGAACAAGGTCAAACGGGATGCCTGCAACCCACGCGGTGGCCGCCACCTTAAAGCCCATGGTAACAAGCCACGGAATTTCACACAGCGCTCCGAAAGCTAGTCCATAAAATCCGGAGATCATTGCCCAGACTAAGGGGGACTCCGTCTTACGGAATAGATATGTTATTCCAGCAAGCACAGTCCAAACATACAGATAGGTGACCCACCAGATGCTAAAGCCATACAGCAGCCCCTGAAGGAGTGCAAACACATATATGATGTACAAAACCTTGCGTTTATACACAAGGGTAAATATAATTACAAGCAGTGAAACAAGTTCAATATTGGGCAAAAAGGACAGCACATACTGAACTCCAAATAGTATCACACTCATATATGAGAGGATTATGATTTCCACGGTTTAATAACCAACAGCCAATGTGAGTTCGTACTTTTCCCCGTCAGCAATTGGGGTTTCCGAAACTCCTAGCATATGCATTTCACCGTTTTTGGTGATCATCCACCACTCCTGGTTTCCGTCATCTGCAGCTCTACCGTCAACCGATGTTATATAAAACCCATATTCGGATTCATTTCCCTCAACAAGGGATACCTCATCCAACGCCTCTTTGAGATACTCAGCATCTGTAGAAATGTTTACGGTTTTTGCAACTTCGTCTTCAATGATGATATCTATAGTGATGTTCTTGGACCCCTCCTGGGGTTTTGGCATAAATTCCTTGTACACTATGTACATTCCAACCACTACTACTACCAATACTACGAACGTAACTATAACCTTTACTTTGCTCTTGCTCATTTTGCACTCTCTTTTCCTGCCTAATGGCGAATTTCCAAAAACCTTGAGGCCCATACAGAGAAAATGCAAAAGCACACCGCAAATAGTTGCAGCGTAAAAGTGTACGAACACCAAGCTCTCGTGGTTCTTTGTACGGATTATGCAGGCAAGTCTTCTGACTTAGGAGTCGGCGCCTGTTCAACCTTCCCAGTTTCCCAGTGGTATCCAGAAACAGACTTCTCCTTCACAGCGACGAGTTCGTGGGGGATTTGCACCCCTCTTCCTTATTGTACCCGGTAAAACCGGTACCTGCACTCCTCAGTATTTGGTTATCCTCATATTAACAAAAACTACGCCAAAACACAAGTAAAATAAATACTTCCAAAATTCATGCCCCTATGGTATAATTTTCTATAAATATAGATACAAAAGGAGAAGTTACACATGGATACTAATCTTGGTGCACCAAAACAGCGCATACGGACAAATAGGGCTGCCTACATACCGCTATTTTATACCGTTGCAGGACTTCTGATAATCGGTTTATTGGTACTTCCGGCATCCACCGCTGGAAATAATCCGGTCTACTCCATAGCTGTAGTAGTTGCTGCACTACTGTTGGCAGCTTACATTATTGTTTCAATTTCCTATTGTCACATTATGTTGCATGAGAACGCAATTGTAATTCAAAACATTTTTAACAAACAAGTCATTATGCGTGATGATATCTCTGTTATCCATTGGGACAGCCCTGGTGTGTACGCCGGGCAAACACGCTCTGTAACTAGGAAAACAAACGGTTACGGTGAAATCATGATTAAGGGCGGAAAAATGGTTAAGCTACCAGACGCCACATGTAAAAGCTTACCAATACTTATGGGAGCTTGGCAGGAAGAGTATAAAATTCCAAGGGAATTTTAATATAAAGCATTAAAAAGGCTATAGCGGGTCGTCATTCCCGCTGTAGCCTTTTTTTAACTAAAATGCAAAGTTACCGTCAACAAATATCGGAACCTGTGCGCCAGCCTGAGTAGTACCTATGATAGAGAGGTCTGCTGTGCCTACCATGAAGTCCTCGTGAGTTATTGAGTCGTTGATGCCGCGTTCTGCCAACTCCTCTTTGGACATCTTCTCTCCACCTTTGACGCTGGAGGGGTATGCCTGTCCAAAGGCAAAGTGGCAGGAGGCGTTTTCATCAAATAGGGTGTTGTAAAACAGAATTTTAGTGTTAGATATTGGTGAGTCGTAAGGAACAAGAGCAACCTCACCAAAATACGATGCTCCATCGTCCACTGATATGGCGCTCTGCAGCACCTCCACACCTTTATCAGCCTCTATTGCAACAATCTTTCCGCCTTTCAGGGTCATCTTGAAGTTCTCAATAATGTTTCCATCTTTTACGAAGGGTATGGAGCCCGCAACAACACCGTTGACTCCATCTTTTTTAGGTGCTGTGAATATCTCCTCTGTGGGCATGTTTGCTACAAATACCTGGCCACTGTGTGTTGTCTCCGATCCAGCCATCCAGACATGTCCCTCTGGAAGCTCAACTGTGAGGTCTGTACCAATGGAATTTTTGTAGTGTAGAGATTTGAGGTTCAGCTCATTGAGGTGGTTCATCCGTACTGTGAGCTGGTCAATGTGTTTGCGCCACTCCTCAACCACATCTGTATCATCGGAAATTCTAACTGCATTGAATATTGCATTCCAGAGCTTATCCATCGCCTCATCTGAACCCACATCCGGGAACACCTTGCCTGCCCAGCTGGATATTGGAATAGAGGCTACGCACCAGGGCACAGCGTTGCTCATCTGTAGTTGCCTATACTCTGTAAGTGCAGCTCCTGCAGCACGCTCAAAGCGCGATATACGCCCGTGATCCACGCCAGCCATATTTTCTGGGTCCGTGGCATAGATGTTGAGAAGAGCTCCTCCACCTTTTGCATGATCTGTAAGCATTGTTTTCCGCCACTCTGGGTAGGTGTCAAACACGTCATCTGCAGCGTGCAGGTATTTTTGTCTGTCCGTCTGGTCATCCTTCCAATTCATGATAACCTCTCTGCAGCCCACATTATAGGCGGCGGAAGCGCACATCCGTGCAAACTCGGCACATTCAATGGGTGCTGAAATTATTAAGTCCTGTCCCTTCCGGACGTTGAGACCCACCTCAATTAGGAGTCTCGCATACATTTGTAGTTTTTCTTTCATGTTTTAACCTCACTTATTCAAATCTTGACATAGCAAATGCAGTGTTATATCATGCATGCAGATATGCCGCATCTGCACACAAAGGAGTAATGGAATGAGAACGCAAAAAAGAGTGGCCGCTATTCACGATATTTCAGGTTTTGGTAAATGCTCTCTGACAATAATTATGCCTATAATAGCGGCGGCCGGGATAGAGGTCTGCCCAATACCAACCGCCGTACTATCTACGCACACAGGCGGATTGGGGGAAAACACTTTCCGTGATTTAACAGATGACATCATTCCGTTTGCCGAACACTGGAAGTCCCTCAATATCAGCTTTGATGCTATATATTCGGGGTACGTTGGATCTTTAACACAGTTGGAAATCCTCAATAAAGTAATTGACATGCTCGGAACAAAGGACACCCTAA
>CAZIVK010000178.1:0-4174 GCA_964542515.1 uncultured Oscillospiraceae bacterium
AATGACTGCACATCGATTGACAAGAGGGCTCTAACATTATATACTATTAACAATTATATTCCTGCGTTAAAAAGGTTAATTTAAGGTGATTAAATGAAGAATGTGCTGGTTATCGGCGGAGGACTTGCAGGGTGCACCGTTGTACGGGAGCTCTCAAAGGTCTCCATTCAATCAACTCTCCTAGAAAAGGATGACCGTCTCGGCGGGAAGGTCCGCACTTACGGCTGCAAAGCCGGCAGCACCTGCAACAACTGCGGCGTCTGCATATCCGGAAATCTTTGGACGCAAGTTGAGGAGGATCCTTCTATCTCAAAGTACCTCTGCACATCTCTTATAGACCTCTACAAGGACGGCCCCGTGTTTACCGCCACTGTTGAGAGAAACGGTGTTGTAGAAAATATCTATGCATCGGATGTAGTTGTAGCTACAGGCTTTGAGGACATCTCACCCGTTACTAGAGGTACTTCAGAAATTAAAAATTCTAAGCGCATACATACCGGTTATGACCTTGAAACACTGCTGTCAAATAGATCGTCTACCGGTCTTTTCAAAAGCAAACCAAAAAGCGTTGGCTTTATCATGTGCTACGGCTCACGGGATGTAAATGAAAAAACAGACTACTGTTCCCGTGTTTGCTGTTCATACGGAACAAAAAGTGCTAAAGTTGTAAGGCACTACTACCCTGATGCTGACATTACAATGTTCTATATGGATCTACAGTCAGTTGCATCCACACCCTGCTACTCTGATGAGTTAGAGGAGCTTGGCATTCATCTTGAACGCTGTAAGCCGGCTAAAATTGAGCTGAACGGTGAGTTTCCTGTTGTTACATATGAGGGCGCAGGGGGCCTTGCTCAAAAGCAGTTTGATGAACTTATCTTATGTACGGGAATTAAGCCCGGTGAAAATGTCGCTATATCAAACATTACCGGTCTAGGTGTGGACTCATATGGTTTCCTTGAATATGTATCTCCGCCAGAATCATCCGGGGTGTACATTGCGGGGTGCGTATCAGGCCCAAAAAGCATTGAGGATACTGCAGAGGACGCACGGGCTGTCACCACCTCAATCATAAACAAACTATTCAAGGATGGTTCTATATAATGACTATAACAATTGTCGGGAAAAATCCCTATGTAGGTAGCGTTATTAATGCCTTTTCAAATCTTGGTTTTGATTCATCCGTTGTGGAACACCCTGAGGATCTAAAGAAACTGCCGGCGGACTCCCCTGTTCTACTTCTGGAGAACACTGAATTGAATCCTTTTTTAACAGATGACACCTACTCCACTAAGGTTATCGCCCGCATCCCCCCATTGGAGCCCATAGTATTTATTGCTGACCGGAAAACTGAAACCCCTGACTACATATTCCGAGTCCTACTCTCCAAAGCCGTAAAGCTTAGCCTCTCAAAGAGAAACGTCATTATTTTTGGGAAATCTATCCGTGGGTCAAAACCCGGGGTGGAAAAGCTCTACAGTGTAGCAAGGAAACTCGGTGTCACTTTTTTTAAGTACGACAGTATAGAAGTAACCCAAAATGAGGATATATCCCTTGTAAAAGCATCTGAGGGCACTATGGAAGTATCCGTAACCTCCCCCTTGGTAATAGACGCAGACCTGTCTACAGACAACTCACTTGCCCAGTATGCAGAAGCTCTTCAACTGCACATGGATGGAGGCCGTATATCTGGGACCGGTAGGTGGTTTTTGCCCTTTGCCCGTACGTCCAGAAAAAATGTATTCTTTCTGGATGCCGGAACACTTATGTCGGGAAAAATTACAGACAGTATCTTTAAAATTTCACAGGAAATACAGAGCCTGTCCGCTCAAACAGGCGTATTTGCGCGCATAAATGCACAGAAATGTGCATTTTGTTATACCTGCTACAGGGTTTGTCCCCACTCAGCTGTTGTAAAGGACCAGAGCGCCGCCGCTATGCGTGTAACTGAGGTCCTTTGTGATGGGTGCGGAATATGTACCTCAGTATGCCCTGCCGGTGCAGCTGAATTGGTAAGTGACGTTGAAATAACTACAGACACTACAGTCACTACAGGTATGGGTGAACTGCTTATGCTCTGTTGTGAAAACTCAGGCAAGGCAGCCGCGGAACTTTTGGATCCTGATGAGCGCATTACTGTAAAGTCTGTTTCCTGCGGGGGCTCTCTCAATTCTGAGGCCATATTATCAGCTCTCAAAACATATGCCAATGTCCTAGTGGTTGTATGTGCAGATGACGCCTGTAAACACTTTGAGGGCAACCGCAGGGCACGCCTTCAGACCAACAGAGCCATCAGCACACTGGAAAAGTTAAACATCAACCCCGGCAGAGTCGGGTTTGTTAAGGTATCACCCTCATCACCCGCTATCCTTAAGGATGCCATAGAGCAATTTTTAGTCCATGGGAGGTCTGAAGCATGATTGTAGCTGATCAAAAGCCACTTGAAGAGATTCTACACTCTTTGAAGAACTACAAAAAGGTTCTTATAGTTGCATGTGGCACATGTGTCACTGTGTGCATGTCCGGAGGTGAAAAGGAAGCCATGGAGTTGGCCTCCCTTATGTCACTCACCAATGACCATGATGTGCGCGTTGTAACCGCTCAAAGGCAGTGTGACAGTGAATTTCTCACAGCCTTGCAAAATGATGTTTTGTGGGCAGATGTGGTCCTTTCAATGGGCTGCGGCGCTGGAGTGCAGTTTATGGCAGAGCATTTCACCGGCATACAGGTTATCCCAGCACTGAACACAAAGTTTATCGGCGTGAACAGAGATGTGGGTTACTGGACTGAAATGTGTCAGGGCTGCGGTGACTGTATCCTTGAGATGACTGGCGGGATCTGTCCGGTCTCACGCTGCTCAAAAAGCCATTTCAATGGACCTTGCGGGGGTAGCTCCGCAGGTAAATGTGAAATTGACTCATCTATTGACTGTGCTTGGCAGCTTATATATGACCGCTTAAAATCCCTAAACCAACTCGAACGCCTCTACGAAACAATTCCTCCTCGGGACTGGCGCTCCTCCAGAGACGGCGGCCCCAGAACGGTTGTTAGGGCTGACGTAAGATTGGACGGTGAAAAAGATGAGTGAAAAGAGTAACCTCCAACAGGTATTTGAAGCGGGTAGCTTTGCAGTTACCGCTGAAATCGGACCACCAATGAGTGCCAACCCCTCCCCTGTCACCAGGACCGCTAAGGAACTTCTCGGAGTAGTGGATGCCGCTAACATAACTGACAACCAGACATCTATTGTACGTATGTCCTCTATAGCAGCTGGGAGGCTGGCTTTGAATGAAGGTGTTGAGCCGGTTGTCCAAATGACCTGTAGGGACAGAAATCGTATCGCTATACAGAGTGATCTCCTCGGTGCCTATGCTCTGGGAATGAAGAATTTACTCTGCCTCTCCGGTGACCACCAAACTTTCGGCAATCACCCCCAATCCAAGAACGTCTTTGATATCGACTCAATCCAGTTAATAAAAGTTGTGTCGGACATGAAGGAAAATGGGACACTGATGAACGGAAGAAAATCAAAGTTTATGCCTAAATTCTTTATTGGGACCACCATAAATCCCTTTGCCGACCCTGAGGAACTTCAGCTGATAAGACTAAGAAAAAAGATAAACGCTGGGGCACAGTTTGTACAAACTCAATCGGTTTATGATCTTGATAGGTTTGAGCGCTGGATGGAGAAGGTGCGCGCTCTGGGTCTACATAAGCAGGCATATATTCAAGCCGGCGTCCTTGTAAACAAGTCATTAAAATCTATAGAAATGACACGGCAGGTACCGGGCATGGATATTCCGGAACAGCTTGTTGAAAGGATGCGCAGTACGTCCGACCCCCGGGCGGAGGGCACCTCTATAGCCCTAGAGATCATTGAACGCGTTAAGAAAATCGAGGGCATAAGTGGAGTCCACATTATGGCAGTAGGTTGGGAGGATATTGTACCCACCATCGTTAAGCATGCAGGCCTGCTACCCCGCCCAGATGTAAAAAAAGAGGAGGTTCCTTTATGATAGGCAATCTAAACCCAACATTTAAGAAACTTGTATCCCGCATCCCCGGAGGGGAGAATGTACTTAATTGCTACCTGTGTGGCACCTGTACTGCAGGTTGTCCTGTCAGTGAACTAGACAACTCTTACAGTCCCCGAAATATCATGCGCCAGGTACTC